>CATPCN010000150.1 GCA_955652855.1 uncultured Chthoniobacterales bacterium
ACAGTCCCGAACTCGAACAACGTTTGGCCGAGTCACGAGAGCGCTTCCGTGAGACAGCGCTGCTGGAGATTAAGAAAGCCTTTGAGAGCGGAGATTGGCGCGCGGCTGCTAAAGCGCTGGAGTTAGTTTATCCCGAGTATCGCGCCGGTGTAAATAAGGTCGAAGTGTCGGCAACGACTAACAACAATTTTCTTGTCCTGTCAGTGGAAAAGCAGAGGGAGTTTCAAGAGCGGCACAGAATCGCGCTACAGGAGTAAAACAATGCGACCACGCGGGGCGAATCGAGAAACGCCTTTCTGCTGAGGCCCGCAAGGTTACTTGGTCGCCCTCATCCTGTATATCTGCATGCACGTTTGCGCGGATCGGCTTGCGATCCCCGGACGACGAAGTTGCTGGAGTGGTCATGGCAACGTTTTACCAAGTGGCAAGAATTTGCGCGATCACAATCGGAGCGCCATATTGCGTCTGTGGCAGAACAAGACGCAAACCAGAAGGCTCTGGAACAAGTAGAGAAGAAATTCCGCGCAGTTCGACGCCGAATTGCACAAACGGCGGCTTGAGAACCTTGCCTTCTTTCTTGTGTGCCGAGATGGATGTTCGGGTCTGATATCCCGTTTTTTCTTCCCACTTTTACTCACGTGTAGCCGAGTCTAGCCGTTATTTCGCGAATTTTGCACGCTTTTCGCATGGTGAAGAGAAATCGAAGGGCTGGAGAGACGATTTTACTTCTTCTATTGGCCTTTTTCTGACAGCATTCACTCGCAAACAACGAGGTTCCGCGATGAAACAACGTCTACCGGCTTTAATGAAGTCAGCACTTCTTGTAGGCAAGTTGACGGCATGGTCGGTGGCGATCGCCAGCGTTATCGGTTCAGTTAATTACGTCGTCGGAGAAGTCAGTCCGGCGTCCACAGCGCCTTCCCCCAGCAACGCCGCCTCCTGCAGCAGATGCTTCGGTGACTCCGATCGTCACCCCAAATCCATCCGCGAGCCCGCAATCATTTGCGGCGGCATTCGACGTAACTAAAATTGCGTCGGACGCGCGCCCCGCTGTTGCCTTGATAGCCGTACAGGATAAGACCGGAAAGCCCGTAAAATTTGGCACCGGTTTCTTTGTAGCGGCCGATGGAAAACTTGTGACGAATGCCCATGTTCTGGAGGGCGCGGCGACCGCCGAGGCAAAGTTAGAAAATGGTGCGTCTTACAATATAGTTGGCGTCCTCAAAGCCGCGGTTGAAAAGGATTTAGTAATTGTAAAGGTCGAGGCAAAAAAGGTTCCCTTTCTCCACATCGCCACAGGCGCGTTGCCCGAACCAGGCGCGAGAATTGTTGTGGTAGGTAGTCCTTTCGGACTCGAAGGCAGCGTGTCGGAGGGAATCATCTCTGGGCAGCGGACGGCAAAACGGGACGACGAGTGGTTGCAAATTACAGCTCCGATATCACCTGGGTCGAGCGGCTCACCTGTGATTGATCAACAAGGTGAAGTGGTCGGAGTCTCGACGTTTATTATTGCCAAAGGTCAATCGGTGAACTTTGCAAGGCCAGCGGAATACGTCTCGGTGTTGTTAGATCAGATCAAGCCCACCACAGAAGCGGCGGCACTTTGGACGCTTGTCCCAGATCCAAAGCATCTCGTGCTCAATGATCCAGATTTTATCGAAGCAGAGAATGCACTGGCAACCAATGATCCCGCTGAAGCGCTAAAAATACTCAACAAACTCCAATCGAAGTATTCCGAGAATGAATCGTTCCTGCAAAAACTCGGTTTAGTTTATGACAGGTTGAATTTGTTGGATGACGCGGTTCGAGCGTACCAGCATGCCTTGAAAATTGATCCTACGAATGGAATTGGCTGGACAAACCTTGCCCTTACTTACGTTAGGCTTCACCGATTTGACGAAGCGAAGGATGCTGCAACGCAGGCCGTCAAACAATCGCCGGATTTTGGTCCGGCGTGGGGCGTCCTAGGCTATTCTTATCAACAAGCAGGCAGGCCCACAGACGCTGCCGATGCGTTGCAGAAGGCGGCAAAGCTCACTCCAAAGGATCCTGATATCTGGCGCAACTTGAGTGATATCTACGCGCAGCTCAATGAGTCCGCGAAGTCTCAAGAAGCTCGCGATAAAGTGGCAGAATTGTCTCCAACACCTGCTGCTATCCCTCCACGACCCTCAGCTGCGTCGCCGAGTCCCGAAATCGCCGCGGAATCGAAGGAGCGTGATCACCATCCCGTTTCGATAGTCGTAGCGCCTGCCAGTAAAGGGCTAAATATTCGATCTGCGCCAGATGGCAGATCGAGAATCATAACAACGTTAAGGCCACAAGATCGTGTTTACCTTAATGAAGGCCGTGTCCGCAATAATGAACCACCGTTGCCCGTCGTTTGGCAGCAAGTGACCACCATGGGCGGTGATACTGGATGGTTCGATATGGAGTACTTGGCGCCCCCCGAAAAAGGCGACTCATTCGCATCGCCAGATCGAGATGTTTGGGAACTCTTTGAAAAATGGTTGACCGCAAATAACGTTGATTCTTCTCAAGAAGCAGCATTGTACGCAGATCCAGCTGACTATCTGGGGTTCGGCATGCTTTCTCGCCAGCAGCTAGGGCAAGAACTCCAACGAGATCTTCAATTATGGCCCCAGCAGCACAACACAGTTTCAATGGGCCCGGTGGTTGAAAAACTCAGCGATTCTGAATGGCGTGTGACCTTTGAAATTAACTTTGATGTGCGCAGTCCGTCGCGGTTAAAGCGAGTAACGGGTACCGCAAACCTGGCATGGACGGTTAGAAAGCTCGGCTCAGGCGGAGTCGAAATCGCTTCCTCAAAGGAGCAAGTCACAAGCAGAACATTTCGCGACGTCAGACGCAACGCACGATAATGTGTGAGCGCGAACATCAACATCTTACCAACCGTGGTGGGCATTGCGCTCGCGAGCTGCGACCCGGCAAAGACTAAACAAGCTAAGATTCAGCGGCAGAAACCCGCGTCATTTCGCGACACCATCTTTACGAACGTTACGCCGACGGCGGATGGCGGCGCTTACGCGATCGGCTTGACTCTAGCCTATAGAATCTTCGCGGCTCAACACGCGGTCAAAATGCGATTTCATACCTTACCGACAGGTATTGACGACCCTTTCTTCGGCACTCTTCAGATCACGCCTTTGCTAGATGGCGGCGCGTATGCTCACTCCGTCGCAGTTAAATCGTTCTGGCATTTGCACGCAGATAGTGTCGAGCGGGTTACCGAGGTCATGTCATTGTGGAGCATGCCGCCGGTTGCGCCTTTTTACTGTACATCGCCGAGCGCCAGAAGCGATTGGAGGCGGAGCAAGAGTTAGAGGAGCGTCCGAACTTAGATGACACGTCACAACCTGAGCCCGACGAATGAGGCCTAACCCGGCGATACAGCCGACGGCTGCCCGGCGTTATGCCTCGCGTGACTTCATGAAAACATTTCCATTGCAATCAACGCTCGCTCTCGCCAGCGGTGGCTGATCTTGTTCTCGTTAGGCAGCAGGTCCGAAAGTTTGTGGTAATTAGGACGGTTTTTGCATTGATCTGATTAAGTACGTGCAGTAAAACGCCAACCATGAAGACCAAATGTGCCAAAACACTCGCTGTGCTGACTGCCAGTCTATTAAGCCTGAGCGTCGCCGGGCAGGCCGCTGCAAAGGAGAAAGAGTCGAAGCCAAAGCAAGAGCCCACACCAAAGCAAGAATCGACGCCAAAGAAAAAGCAATCCAGTCCCACGAGGACGACCAACCAAATCGATCTGCGGAGCAAGTTAGCAAGCATGCATCTTCACGACGGACTAAATCTCGTCCATTCGGGCGACGGGGTGAAGTTGATGGCCGAGGCACGGAATAACAAGATCGTCGGCTGGAGCGCCACGGATGATAAAGGCAACAAGCTTCCGACGACAGTTAAGAAAGATAGCGCCGGCCAAAAAATTATAATAGCCCGACTCGACAACGACCCGAGCCTTCCCGAGCACGGCAGCCTTAAGATCACCATTAGGGGCGGCAAATAAAAAAAGCCGCACTGTGGTTCCATCCCGCAGCGCCAAGGCCTAACCAATCGCTGCAGCCAACCGCTGGCCCGGCGCGCTCGGAATTAGAAGTTTGTCATTGATCACCGGGATACGTACGCCGCACGATAAAGCGATAAGACGCTCGCAAACACTAATGGCGCTGGCCGTGCTATCGGCTGCCTCGATCGCTTCAACGTCAGCGGTTACGTTGAGGGCCGTGCCGACGAAGGGTCAAATCCTTAGCTATACGCAAGGGGCGCCAACCGTTATTTCATCGCGCGCCAGCATTGCCAGCGTGACCGTGTACCCAGAAACTAATGGACATATTGTGCTGTTCGTCGCGGGAAGGAATCAAACCACGGCAAACATCAACTTTGGAATTGAGAACGTTTCCGCCGCTGCAAACGGGAAAGCGTTGCGCGTTTTCACGTATGACGAACTCGCCAAGAAAGTAAAATCGCGAGCCATGTGGGGAAGGATTGCAGCCGGGGCGGGCTCAGGATGGCGCGCGGGAGCAGCAAATCAGCCGACTCAGACAACGTACGGCGGGACGTACAATGGCAGCACATACGACAATGCCAACGGCCACTCCGGCAACTTTTCCGGCAACTTTATTGGATCGTCGACTACCATTGATCCGACCGCGCAGGCCCTCGCTCAAAGCGCCATCATCGCAGAAGCGCGGGCGCAAGGCACAATGCTTAACACCAAAGAGAGTCTGGAGCTTGCCAGTCTCCGGCGCGTGTTGCGAACAACAACTGTCCAGCCTGGGCAAATCTACGGAGGCTTCGTGGAGATCGCACGGCCTCCTGCTTCCTCCGTTATGAACGTGCAATTATATTTTGCAGGCGAACGGCACCTGTTTTCCTTTCAGGTTTCGCGTTGAGACAGGATCAAGTTTGAAGCTTTACAGCTTCCTATTCGTGTCATTGAACGAGATTACTTGTTCGACGTTGCCCACTGAATCCAGAATGCGGATCTCGCCAGAGCGAAAGCTCGCGCGGTCTTGCGCGAATCCGAGAGCAATCAGCATGATCACCAGCCGGATCGCCTAATTCGGAATTTCCAGGAACGGAAAAACCTGCGTCGCGACCTGGATTAGCAGCCACGC
The DNA here is from genome assembly GCA_955652855.1 of uncultured Chthoniobacterales bacterium. Next base: position 5,148 of record CATPCN010000150.1, read on the forward strand.
TACGATCGCGT
>CATPCN010000151.1 GCA_955652855.1 uncultured Chthoniobacterales bacterium
GCCGCGACCTTCTCACCGCGCCGGCCGCGGTGCAGATGCTCAGGCGATTTCCTGGAGCGCGAGAAGCAGCTGCGCCACCGGCTCGAAAGATCGACGATGGATTGGACAAGGCCCGAATTCATGGAGTTTGGCGAGATGCAGCTCGGTGCTGTAACCTTTGTGCTGGCTGAAACAATATTCCGGAAATTGCGCGCAGAAACTTCTCATCATCGCGTCGCGCGTCACTTTCGCGATCACGCTTGCGGCCGCGATGCTTAAGCTGAAGCAATCGCCATCGATGATGGCAGTCTGCGGCAGAGGAAAAGGATAAACAGGAAGACCATCGATGAGCACGTGCTGCGGCTGCGCGTGCAGCGCCGCGATCGCGATGCGCATCGCTTGATGGCTGGCGCGCAGAATGTTGATCCGATCGATCTCGACATGATCAACAACGCCGATGGCCCAAAAGATCTCGATGTTGCTCGTAAGCTCCTGATAAATTTCTTCGCGCAATTCCGGCGCGAGTTGCTTCGAATCGTTTAGGCGGCGATGCCGGAATTTTTCCGGCAAAATCACCGCTGCGGCGACCACTGGCCCGGCCAGCGCGCCGCGTCCAGCTTCATCAACCCCGGCGATCGTGGAGATGCCCAGCGCGCGCAATCTGCGTTCATGGCGAAATCCGCAGCGACGGTACATCTCATCCGAGATTACTGAAAAGCTGAAAACGGAAAAGCTGAAATATTTCAGCGTTTCAGCTTCTCAGATTTTCCGCATTTATTCTCTGACGGCGGTCGCTTCCTTGCCTTTGCGCGTGCGCAGATAATTTAATTTGGCGCGACGCGCGCGGCCTTCTTTCTCCACTTCCACTTTAGCGATACGCGGCGAGTTAATTGGAAACACGCGCTCGACGCCTTCGCCATAGGAAATGCGCCGAACGGTAAAGGTCTCATTCATGCCGCGCCCTTTGCGCCCGATCACGATGCCGGCGAAGATTTGGATCCGCTCCTTGTCGCCCTCGACCACGCGTGTGTGCACGCGCACCCCATCACCGACGCGGAATGGCGTCACGTCGGTTTTCAATTGTTCCTTCTCGATTGCGTCAATGATCTTGCTCATAAAACCGGTCCTTTTTCCCCGCGCGGCGGGCGTTTATTTTCAATCGCGCTGAGGAAAAAATCAAATCGATAATGATCGATATGTCGATCTTGTGTGCGCGGTTGTGAATGTCGATCCAGCGAATATACTCGGAACCTGCTGCGCCCGTAGTTCAACTGGATAGAGCGACGGCCTCCGAAGCCGTAGGTTGCGCGTTCGAACCGCGCCGGGCGCAATCTTTCGCGAATTACGCCAGCGCTTCGAGCCGGCCGATCAAATCTTTTTTGCTCGTCATGCCGGTGACTTGATCGCGCACCTGGCCGTTCTTGAAAAAAAGCATCGTCGGAATCGCGCGAATGTTGAACTTGAAGGAGAGGCTCTGGTTTTCGTCGACATTGACCTTCGCCACTTTGACCGCGCCGGCTTTTTCCTTCGCGATTTCATCGAGAATCGGCGCAATCATTTTGCAAGGGCCGCACCATTCCGCCCAGAAATCGACCAGCACCGGCTTGTCGCTCTGAGTCACTTCACGTTCAAAATTCGATTCGCTAATGCTGACAGTCGCTGAGTTTTCCATGGCTCAGGAAAAGTAAGCCCAAATCTGGATAATGAAAAGGAGCGCAGAAATTCCAAGCAGTCCCCAGCAAAGCTGGCCGCGGGATTAAATCGACCGCTTCCATCACGCCGGAAACGCTTGATGTCGATCTTGCCACCGTGATCGGAACGGCCGGCGCAGCGGCTTCCGGCATCGTGATCAACGGTTGCGTCTTCGTCATTTTCACCGTCTTCGGTCGCGGCGGAGGCGAGGGAGGATCGGGCAGAACGCTGATGCGCGCGGTTTCCTTTTTTGGTTCGTTCAATGGAGCAATCGAAGGCCTGCGTTTATGTCAGGCGCAATATTATGTTCGTTAATTTGCGGTTTAAATGTCAAACACCGAATTTGTTTCACGGCAGATTTCTTGCGTGATTTTTTGAATGTCGCGGCAGCGGAAATGATTCCTGCGTCGCCGATCTGCTACGCCAGCAGATCGTATCCGCGCGCACCCGTGATGCGGCGTCGAATGAATTCGCCCACCGGCGCCGGTTCCGCCAGAATAACGCGCCCATCGACATCGGGCGCGTCCGCTTCGCTGCGCGCCACGAGCGGCTGATCGACGAGCAACTTCATTTCGCGTCCAACCTTATCGCTCGCCATCTCACGCGCGATTCTTTGCTGCACGAGCATGGCACAGCGATGCCGCGCGTTTTTCGTCTTCGCCGGAATTTGCCCGGGCATTTTCGCCGCGCGTGAACCGTCTTCCTGCGAATACTTGAAAATGCCGAGCCGATCGAAACATGTGCGCTCGATAAATTCGATCAGCGATTCGAACTCGGCCTCGGTCTCGCCCGGAAATCCGACGATGAACGTTGTGCGCAGCGCGACTCCTGGAATTCCGGCGCGCAGAGCGGCGACGAGTTCTTCGATATGCGCACGATTTGTTTCGCGGCGCATCCGGCCGAGCATCGCTTCATCGATGTGTTGCAGCGGCATGTCGATGTAACGGGCGACCTTATCGCATTCCGCGATCGTCTGAATGAGTTCCGCGCTCCAATGCGCCGGATGCGTGTAAAGCAAACGCACCCAGAATTCGCCATCGATTTTTTGGATTTCGCGCAGCAATGACGACAGCGTCGGCCCGCGCGACGAATCGACCGGCTGGCGCGGCCCCACTTTTTCCGGCCACAAATCCATTCCGTAATAA
>CATPCN010000152.1 GCA_955652855.1 uncultured Chthoniobacterales bacterium
GACATACCGGTTGCAAGGTGAGCTGGTTATCACGGTCGCTCAATGGTTTCGGATCCGATAGGATCGCGGTTAAGTTTCCCAAGGGGATTTGGGGACATTGGCCGTAGACTTACGAAAGTGAAGAAATGAATATGCGTGAACAACCCTTGGTCAGTGTGGTGACGCCAGTGTACAATGGTCAGGATTTCCTGGCCGAGTGCATTGAGAGCGTGCTGGGGCAAGCGTATAAAAACTTTGAATATATTATTGTCAACAACTGCAGCACAGATCGGTCGCTGGACATTGCCTTAAGTTATGGGAACAAAGATCCTCGCATACAAGTTCACACGAATAATACCTTTGTCGGCGTTATCGAAAACCACAACATTGCATTCGGCCTGATCTCGCCGGCAGCCAAGTATTGTAAGGTCGTTTCGGGAGACGACACTATTTTTCCTGATTGCATTGTTAGGTTGGTGAAAGTTGCTGAGTCATACCCAACCGCAAGCATCGTTGGCTCATACCAACAGAGCGGAAAGAATGTCAGATGGCAGGGGTTCCCATACCCACGTACTTTGATGGCAGGCCGCGAAATCTGCAGGCAGATCTTCCTAGGTGGCGACCCGTTATTCGGATTCGGCAACCCATCATCACTCCTGTACCGGGCTGATATTCTTCGAAGTAGTGGAGGATTCTATCCCAATTCGTCACCGCATGCGGATACCAGCGCATGTTTTAAAGTTTTAAGGGAGACTGATTTTGCATTTGTATACCAAGTGCTCTGCTGGGAGAGAATCCACGAACAAACACAAAGTACTAAATCGGCTGATATGGATCGCTATTCGTCCGCGAATTTGAACGACCTTATACAGTACGGTCCTTCGTATCTCAGCAAGGACGAATATGAACGCCTGTTGCAGAAGAACCTCGGCTTGTATCGTGAGCGCCTGGCGGTCAATATGTTTCAATCCAGAGGGAAAGAATTCTGGGATTATCACAAGAGCAGGCTCAAAGAGTTGGGCTTTCCGCTTAGGACTTCAAATTTGCTCAAGGTTGGAATGATAAAGATATTTCGGGAGATGTTGAATCCAGAACAAGCGGTTAGGAAATTGCGGAAGCGTTTTGCCGGTCAAGATGGAATTCACTGAAACGAGTCTGAAAGGGGCCTGCGTAGTTCGACTCAAGAAGATCGAAGACGAGCGGGGCTATTTTGCACGGGGGTGGTGCCGTCAGGAGTTTGAACAGCATGAACTCAACCCTCACATGGTGCAGATGAATGTAGGATTCAGCCACCGGCGGGGCACTGTGCGCGGCATGCACTACCAGCTTGCACCACATGCCGAGGCCAAGTTTGTCCGTTGCACTCGCGGCGCGATCTACGACGTGATCATCGATCTACGGGAAGGGTCTCCGACCTTTGGGCGGTGGTATGGCCTGGAGCTAGCGCCTGATAACGGCTTAATGCTTTATGCGCCGGAGGGGTTCGCCCATGGTTATCAAACCCTCCAGGATGACACCGAGATGCACTACCTGACCTCCGCGCCTTATGCCCCCGCGGCGGCTCGCGGGGTGCGGTACGATGATCCGACGTTTGGAGTCATCTGGCCCCTGCCTGTCTCATTGATCTCGGTGGCCGATCGGCAGTGGCCCGATTTCCCTGTCAAGCATTTGGTCTGCTAGAGTCGGTGGAACTTCGATTCTGTTTTTGTTACCTTAACAAGAGGAGAGTGAAATATGAAAGTGGTTCTATTCTGCGGTGGTCTCGGCATGCGCATGCGGGAGTACTCCGAAGCGATCCCGAAGCCGATGGTGCCAATCGGTTACCGGCCGATACTCTGGCATGTGATGAAGTATTACGCACACTTTGGGCACAGGGATTTCATTTTGTGCCTGGGCTACCGCGGGGACACGATCAAGAAGTATTTCCTTGAATACGACGAGCGTCTGTCCAACGATTTCGTTTTCTCCCAAGGAGGCAAGGACCTCGAGTTGCTGCACAGTGACATCCACGACTGGCGGATCACCTTCGTCGATACCGGCTTGACCGCCAACATCGGCGGGCGTCTGAAAACTGTCCAAAAATACCTTGAAGGAGAGGAAATTTTTCTGGCCAATTACACTGATTGTCTTTCAGAGCTTGACCTTTCTGAAGTAATCCGATCCTTCGAGCGGAGCAGGAATTTGGCTCTTTTTGTGAGTGTTAAATCCCGCGCCAGCTTCCATTTGATTAACACTGACCCGAAGGGGGTCGTCCAGAGTATCGAGCATATCGCCAAGTCTGGCGCGCGAATCAACGGCGGCTTTTTCGTCTTGCGGCGGGAGATCTTTGATTACATGCACGACGGGGAAGAGTTGGTCGAGGAACCGTTCGGCAGGCTCATTAGCGAACGAAAACTGATGGCTTACCCCTATGAGGGCTACTGGGCATGCATGGATACCTTCAAGGAGAAGCAAGAACTGGAAGACGTCTTCGGCCGGGGCAGTGCGCCCTGGGCAGTGTGGAATCATGAGCACGAAATCAAGAAATGATTGCGTGCAACTTGGATGATGTGAAACGGGTGCTGTGCCTCGGGGCACACAGCGACGACATCGAGGTGGGTTGTGGTGGCACGGTGCTGCGGATGATCGAGCAGTCAAAGAAC
>CATPCN010000153.1 GCA_955652855.1 uncultured Chthoniobacterales bacterium
GAATTTCTGCGTGGCGCTGCCAAAGCCGCCCAGCGTGGCCGATGTCGACGCGGGAAAAGCCTCCGGCGCGAGGATGTTCACCACATACGCCGTGTGGCGCATCGTGGAACTATCTTCAACGATGGGCATGCGCGGGATGTCGGGTGCGGCAACCGGAAGAAACATGTTGTAACGCACCGCGACCGTCGTCCCAGCCCAAACTTTCAGGAAGCCGAGGAACGGGCGGAACACATCGTCGGGGGTCATGATCAGATTCGCCAGCGGCACGTTGATGCTGAAGATCCTATCGCCCGCGACTTTGTCCGGAGAAACTCCATCGTCGCGCAGATCCAAATCCGTGCCGGACGCCCAGGCAGGTTCCAGCGTCACTCGCGTCGCCGCGCCCGCGATCGGAAAGTACAAAATGACCGACGCCGCTCCCGCTGGAACGGTTGGCGGATCGAACTGATAAGAATTCGCGGTTTGACCCCAGCACAAAGGGACAAGCAGCGCGGTGAGTAACCATTTCATGTTATTTAAGTATACGTTTAGGGAACTTCACGCGAGTGTTTTGCGTCTTCATTCACTTATGAGTTGGCGAGATCAATTTGCAAAGCCCACCGGCGTCATGGGCAAACTGGCCGGTCACGTGATGGCCATGAAGAACGGCGACCGGAGCACCTGGGTGTTTTCATTGCTGGACTTGAAACCGGCCGATCGCGTGCTCGAAATCGGTTTTGGTTCGGGAACCGATATTGCCCGCGCCAGTAACACCGTGGCGTTTGTGGCCGGCATCGATCATTCCGAGGTCATGCTGCGGCAAGCCGCGCGCCGCAATGCGCACGCGATCAGCGCGGGCCGTGTGGACTTGCGTCTTGGAAACGCCGCTCAACTTCCGTATCCGGACGGCCATTTCGACAAAGTATTCGCGATAAACTCCGCGCAGTTTTGGAAAGATTCGGTGAAGACCTTAACCGAAGTCGGCCGTGTGATCAAGCCTGGCGGATGGGTGTATTTGGCGGTGCAACCGCGCAGCAAGAACGCCACGGACGAAACCACGCGGCAAGCCGGAATCGGGCTCGGGAAGTCGCTCGGAGCGGCGGGCTTCGAAGATGTGCACAGCGAAATGCACAACGCGCGCCCGGTGCCGACGGTGTGTGTACTCGGCCGGCGAGCCTGAATGGGAGTTGGGGGTTTGGGACTGGGGTTAGCGGTCCCACTCAGCTATGATCTTCGCGGCCGTTGCCGCCGGATCGCGGCCCAACTCGTGACCTGCGCCTTCGATTTCCAATATGCGCGTTGTAGCTGGAATCAGGCTGAGCGCTTGCTTGAGCTCGTCCGGCGAGCCGAACGGATCGCGCGATCCATGCACGAATAGCGCGGGCGTTTCCAGCTTTGGAAAATGGCCGGTCCGAAGTTGATCGGGTTTGCGCGGCGGATGCAATGGATAAGAGAGCAGCAAGAGCGCGTCGGCCAGACCTGGGGCTTCGGCGGCCAGCATACTTGCCTGCCGTCCGCCATAGGAATGGCCACCCAACCAAACACGCTCCGGTTTTCGCTCGCGTGCTTTGAGCACTTGTTCTCTGAGACCCTCGCGATCCCGGGCTGCATCTCCGGGCCGCGGGGGTCCATGTGGACGCTCCTGACGAAACGGCAGATCGTATCGAATCACTTCCACTCCCACGCCGCTAAATGCGTTGGCGACCGCGACCAGCAAAGGTGCGTTGCGATTCGATCCGGCTCCGTGCGTGAGAATCAGGAACTTCAATCTTACCGGGCGCTACTCCGGTCGAGCGACGTTTTCGGCTTGCAGTCCCTTGGGGCCGCGCGTCACCTCGAACTCCACCTCCGAGCCCTCTTCCAATGCGCGATACCCGCTCATCTGGATTGCCGAAAAGTGAACGAACACGTCTTCGCCGTTTGAGCGCTGGATAAATCCGTAGCCTTTGGCGGCGTTAAACCATTTCACGGTGCCTTTTTCTCTCACTGCTAAAATCTCCTAGATCTTGGTGTTATGCAATCGAACTCGCACATAATATCACAAGATCGACTGGTTTCGGCAACAGCTCAAGCGCGGTCGGGGCAAACGGAGGCTTCAAGTATTTCGTCCAGACGCGCCTTCGGTCGCGTATTTCCATGACCACAGTCCGACGGCGAAGGGTAAAGATCTCCAAGTTTAGTATCGACACTCACTGGCCCGAATCCAGTGCTCCTGTTGAGCGGCTTCGGCAACGCCTCGCTCACCATAAACTCCGGCTTGTGCACCCTCTGGCGCAACGATATGCGGACGAGCAGATTCCCCTGCCGGCTGTTCAAGGAGAGGGTTGCCGATCACGGCTCGCGATTGACGGTTTTCAACGCCTGTGCGCCCACGGCAGACTCGGTTTTGGCCGCAGTTGCCTTCGTCTGGTCCTTGGCATAGCCGAGGAACTTAATGATGGAGTTAATACCCTCCGTACCCGTGCTGATGATCAGGGCGGTCACCACCACATCGGCGAATCCGAACATTCCGTCATCAGGCTTGCCGGTGATCGCGTGAAGAACGCGAAGCTGCAATAACCCCGTTGCAAGGCCGCCGAAAACAAGTGATGCGACGCCCATGAGCGACTTCTTAAGGTTGTTGTCGTTATGTGCCAGTGCGGATAGAATCGGATCCAGCAATTCGTTCCAGTGCTGTATCGCCAATCCGACGGCGAAAGCCGGCGCAAGACTTGTCGTCAAGTTAGCCACGGTTAGTTCGGTCATCTTCCAATCCTCCTGCTGATGCTTCCAAAGAGGAGGTCCAGAGGACGACGCCGGGTGACCGTCTCTGGGCGCGTCGTTCTCCAGGTGGGTCTCCTCGTCATGCCTCATCTCCTCACTCAGAACCGCGGGAAAAGGATCGAAGTGGCCAGACATGCATTATGTTCATTTTCCGCACGTCGTCAGAGTGGTCCTGCTAATGTAAATACTGATCCAATCCAGTTCCGTGACTGCTGAACACTGGGCCGAAGTGAAGTCGATTGTTGCGCAAGCGCTGGAGCTCCCTGCTGCGGAGCGGCTCGAGTGGCTCGGATCGCTCCACCTTACGGACCCCCATGTGATCGCTGAAGCCCAACGCCTCCTCGCAAAAGCCATTGAGGATAACAGCGTTCTTGAACCCAGCGCGCACTGGGACGGCAACGATCAGACGCAAGATACTCCAAGGCAGCTCTATCAGCCTGGGCAGGTTCTGGCTGGACGCTTTGAAATCGAGGGTTTTCTGGGCAGTGGCGGGATGGGCGATGTCTATGCCGCGCTGGACCGGGACCTGGGTGAGCCGATCGCATTGAAGGCGCTCCGAAGCGAATACTCACGCCAACCGGCCTTCGTAAGTCGTCTGAAGAAGGAAGTTCAAATTGCCCGCCGTCTGCAACATCCGAACCTTTGCCGCGTTCATGACATTCATCGGATCTCACTGGAAGACGATGGCGAGGGAGTGGTGCTCACGATGGAGCTTCTTCGCGGTGAAACGCTCTCTCAACACCTGCGACTCGGCGCGCTGGATTGGCCCGAGGCGCTGATCATTGTTCGCCAGATTGTTGCGGGCCTCGAAGTTGCACACAAAGCAGGAATCTTGCACCGGGACCTGAAGAGCGGAAACATCATGCTTGTGCCGGGCGACGGCACCACGCCGCGAGCGGTCATAACTGATTTCGGCCTTGCCCGTGAAATTGAGAGTTCACAGGAAACGCAGTCTCTCTTCGGCCTGAACGCCGTCGTCGGTACGCCTGCTTATATGGCCCCGGAGCAGCTTCGTGGGGATGGTGTCTCAAGGTCCAGCGACATTTACAGCCTGGGTGTTGTTGCCTTCGAAATGGTCACCGGTCAACTGCCCTTCAAGGGAGAGACGCCACTTGCCATCGCGTTGCGGCGACTCGAGCAAGAGGCCCCTTCTCCACGTCAGTTCC
>CATPCN010000154.1 GCA_955652855.1 uncultured Chthoniobacterales bacterium
CCAACTATCTGCCGGTAGGCAGCGGCTTGTCCGTGGCTGGAAAGATTCTGCGGCCTTCGGCGAACGATGTTCGCCGCGCCGATTTTGATCTCGTGATCCCTGCGCGGTACGAAGTTATCTCAGACCGCGCGCAGGTGGCCGGGATGCTCGACGGAGCGCCGTACGATGGTGCGCGCTTCCTTGCGACCGGCCATCACACTTTTAAATCCGATTCACCAATTCAAAACCTCTATCTGCTCTGGGCGCAGGCAACGGATCGACATTTCACATGTCAGATCGCGCCCGACGGCTGATTGAGGATGCCGTTTGCCTTTAGATACGCTTCCGTTTATCAAATTAGTGCAAATGATTTCTACAGCGTTGACATCAGCCTCAAGACTGATGCTCATCGCGCCACATCCCGATGACGAAGCGCTCGCATGCAGCGTCGTTCTGCAACGCGCGGTCCACTCGGGCGCAGCCATTCGCGTTGTCTATGCTACGGATGGCGATGACAATCCATGGCCGCAGCGGGTGTTCGAACGCAAGTGGCGCCTAACCGCGATTGATCGCAAACGCTGGGCAAAATTGCGGCGCGTCGAAGCACTGGCGGCTTTGCGCGTACTCGGAGTACGCTCTTCGGATGCGCGCTTTCTCGCGTTACCCGATCAAGGACTGACGGATTTGTTGAAGCGCGATTGCCGATCTACACTTGAGCGCCTTGCTTTCGTTATTTCCAACTGGGGGCCGACCGATCTTCTGGTGCCGTCGATTTCTGATACGCATCCCGATCACAGCGCACTCGCCGTGATGCTTCGCCTTGTCTTGGCCGAATTTCCCGAATCACGAATTTCTGTTTGGGGTTACACTGTGCATGGAAAGAGCGCCGCGTTTTTCAAGGGAGCGCAACCGCTTCGACAATCACAAATCGAAAAATTAACTAAGCAACGCGCCATCCGCTGTCACAAGACGCAAATTAAATTATCGCGACGCCGCTTTCTAGCATACGCGAAACGTCCGGAACGTTTTCTAAAGCTTGATGCAATGCAACCGACCCTTTCCTATGGCTCAATTCGATCGATCTGCAAGAAATCGTCCATGCTGCACCTCAAACTGGAGCTTTCCATGAAACTGGTTCCCTCCGGAGAACCGACGTTGCTGATTTTGGGACGTGATATTGACGGCAGGCTGCTCTGCGCAAGTATTCAAATCCCCGCGCGCTCTTCTCGCGTCGAAATGCGCGATCTCGCCGACGATCGACAAGTCGCCGGGGCGCGATATCGCGGCAACGCATTTGCCGGCGAGTTCCGCATCCCCATCGAAGATTTCTCCGCGAATTGCGCGCTCTTCGTGAAGCTCCAACGCCGCTTGTGGTTCTTCGACGAAGCTGGCTGGCTTGAAATTCCACGGTCCATTCGTGCCGCGAAACTTCACCCGCCGCAACGCGGCGTAATCGAAGAAGCCGCGGTGGCCGTTCGTTAGGTTGTTTCGCGCAGAAATCTTTGCCAATGGGACTTGGCACAAAGCGCCGCCCCGACTCTTTCGTGCAACGCGCGGCCAATTATTTTGGCATGCCCAGTCGCGCCGAACTCATTGTCGCGAGCAGCCTGTCTGTTTTGCTGATTGCCTTTCGGATCACCAATATTCTGCGCTTGCGTTTCGACAGCGATGAACCAGCGCATCTCCACATTGTTTGGGCATGGACTCGCGATCTCGTGCAGTACCGCGACATCTTCAGCAACCACATGCCACTGTTCCACCTACTCTGCGCTCCGATCTACGCGCTCGTCGGGGAGCGCGCGACCGCACTGTTTTGGATGCGATTCTCAATGCAACCGTTTTACTTCGTCGCGGCCTGGTGCACTTATCGAATTGGCGAACGATTATTTTCGCGGCGTGTGGGGGTCTGGGCGCTGATACTCACTGCATGTTCATCCACTTATCATTTTTCGTCCTGTCAGTTTCGGACGGATAATCTTTGGGCACTGCTTTACTTGCTTTGCGTCCTTGTTCTGGTAAGCAAACCGCCGCGACCGCTTGTTGCTGGACTACTGCTAGGCCTTTCTTTTGCGGTCTCGCTCAAGTCCGCGCTCTTGCTCTGCGTGTTGGCAACCAGCTTAGTCGCAGCATCGCTGCTTGCACGACGTGAAAGTCTGAAGATATCGTGGCAATTCGTCGCGCGCGACGCGGCTGCTTTTATCATTGGGACTTTAATAGTTCCGGTTACGATTGGCGCTTTTTTCGCTTGGAAGGGCGTTTGGTCGTCGTTCCGCTACTATGTTGTCGATTACAATCTTCTCCCCAACCTGGAAGCGCCTGAGCACCCGTTACGGCCGGTTTTCATTTTCATTTTCGCGTTACCGTTTTTTCTTTACTGCGCGCATTGCATCATTGCACGCGCGCCAGAGGCGCGGCTCGGCTTTAGTCGCGCCTGGATTTTTTTGTTCTGCGCTTTTTATCCCTCGGCACTGTATGGAATTTGGGGCGTTATCACGCGGCAGGATTTCCTTCCATGGTATCCGCTCGTTTTCATTTGGATTAGCAGCGCACTGTTCGAGATCGCGGACCACTTTGAGACGCGCCGTCCGGTCGTACTAAAAATTCTTCGCTACCTGCCCCTTCCCGCACTCATCGCGACGACCGAATTATTCTTCGCCGTTCACAAGGAACCTTTCTGGACCAACGGCGCGAAAGAACAAACCGATTTGTTGCGGGGCATCCTCGCGCTCACCAATCCGGGCGACTATGTGTTTGATTGCAAAGGCGAAACTGTTTTTCGCAACCGCTGCACTCGTTTGGTTATGGAGACAATTACTCGGCGGCGCATTGAGCGAGGCATGATTGTCGATGATGTGCCGCAGCGCTGTGTCGAAACACATGCGTGCGTCGCTGTCTTGATGAAAGGATACGTCGTTCCCCCTGAAGTTCGTTCGTTTGTGGAGCGAAATTATCTCCCCGTCGGCCGCCAGCTTCGCGTCGCCGGCGCGCGGCTCGATCCAACAACAACGCCAGAAAACGCCATATCTTTCGAAGTGGTGATTCCAGCGTCATATAAAATCGTAGCGCGAGATGGGCCGGTAACCGGCGCGCTCGATGGCTCGCCATACGACGGTGCCCGTTTTCTCTCTCCGGGGAAACACACTTTTGCGCAAACATCGGCGGCACACGATCTCGCCGTCCTTTGGTCGCAGGCGGTCGACCGCGGGTTTACCCCGTCATTCGAATAATTCTGCGCGAAGAAAAGTTGCCCCGCGAGCACGTTGACTTAGCCTCTTGCGCATGACGTTGCTGGAAAAGATTGATTCCGATTTGAAAGAAGCGATGCGCGCAAAGGATGCGACGAAACTTGGCGTGCTGCGCATGTTGAAATCTGCGCTCAACTACGCCGCGATTGAAAAATCGGGCGCGCAAGCCGAGCTCGACGCCGCCGTCACGACCCAAGTCATTCGCAAACAAGTGAAGCAGAGACAAGATTCGATCGAGAGTTTCGAAAAAGGCGGCCGGCCTGAATTGGTCGCGAAAGAAAAAGCGGAGCTCGATATTTTGAACAGCTATCTCCCGCAATCCCTCAGCGCAGAGGAGCTGGCCAAGCTGGTGCGCGACGCGATCGCGGAAATCGGCGCAACTTCGAAAGCGCAAATGGGCGCGGTCATGAAAGCCGCGCAAGCAAAAGCAGCCGGGCGCGCCGATGGCAAACCGTTGAGCCAGGAAGTGCAAAAACAGTTGAGTAGTTGAGTGTTGAGAGTGAAACGCTTTAATCGTTCAGCCGTTTAACGTTCATCATGCTGACAGCGATCATCGTTGCGGCGGGCAGCAGCGAGCGAATGGGTTTCGACAAACTCTTCGCGCCGCTCGCCGGCAAACCGGTAATCGCGCACACCATCGATGCCTTTGAGCGCACAGACTGCGTCGAAGAAATTATTTTGGTGGGGCGCGGCGATAGTCTCGCCGAATTTCGGAAGCTCGTTGGCCCACAAACGAAGGTGAAAAA
>CATPCN010000155.1 GCA_955652855.1 uncultured Chthoniobacterales bacterium
GGTCACAACATTGTCCACGGCGGGGTTCCACGGCCGGTGTCGGGACCATCCGTTGAATTTCGCCCCGCGAATGGTGGCTTCAGGCTGGGTCCGGTCGATCGCCCTTCCGGAGACCAGCTTCAGCGGCGGGTTCGTGTAGAACATGTCGATCTGCGCACCCGGATACGTATCGGGAATGAGCAAAGCGAGAACCACGGAGCGCACCGTGTAGCCGGCCGGCACCGGATAGTTGTGGATCAGAAGCCAGCGGGCCTTGCCGTCGATCACCGTCTCCCAATGGTAGCCCAGCGAGTTGAGATACGCCTCATCGACATCCAGGACCGCGAATTCACGTTTCGGCGAAGCAACCGCTTCGCCGTTGTGGACGCCTGAGGGTGTGAGCCTGAGCTTTTCGATGCCCGGCGTGCGGAGATCGATCGGCTCAGTCAAGGTGACCGCCCTTTTCGGCTGGCCCTTCACGATCAGGAAAATCTGCCAGCCCTGATCCGGATTGAAGCCCGCTTCTTCCAGGGCCTTCCTGACGATGATTGTCGGCGTCGGTACGGTGAGCACGACGCCCTGCACGTCGAGTTTCCAGGTGCGCTTGCGGGTGATGAAGGCCTCCACCCCCGGCGGGTCAAGGTCGATCAAATCCTTGTTCTCGACCACGCGGTCCGCCTCGTCGCTCTGCTCGAACAAGATCTGGTCTTCGGGGGGGAACACTGGCCAGCTTCCGCAGCACGCCGCCCGAGACCATGCGGCAGGGCCAATCGAATCGTTCACCATCGACAGTGAGCCGATAGCTGCGGTCGCTTTCCACGACGATGAACCGCCCTTCTCCGGAGCGGAGGTCGACGGTCTCGGTCGGCCGGATGTCCTCCAGTTCGCCGTCCGCGAGGATGTGCAGCACGGTGACCTGCTGCGCCGGCTTGAAGCCGGCAACCTCGGAAATCTGTGACCCGGTCGGGGTCGCATCGTCGATTTCAAGCGGCCTGAAGTTGAGGGTCTGATCCGCCACCTCAATCCTGTGGCGGGGGGCGTGGTGATCCGGGGTGGTCTCGGTGGCAGTCATGGCGTTCTCCTAAAATTTGCCTACCAGCGGTAGGGGGTCGGTAATGCTAATCTAGTGAAGCCTGCTAAGTTTGTCAAGCATTGACTTAGCATGCTTGAAATACTTAGCAAAATCGTTATAAAGGGGCCTTCGGGGCCTTTGAGCTCCGTTCTCAAGTCAAGGAGGCTAGATGACTGATGGAAAAATCGATGACATCGACAAACCCGATACGCTCGGCCGCTATCTGAAAAGCGTCCGGCTGGGAAAAAAGCTGACCCTGCGTGACGTCGAGGAAGCCACGTCCAAGGAAGTTTCGAACGGCTACCTCAGCCAACTGGAGTCAGGAAAGATAACGAAGCCTTCGCCGCATGTTCTGTACGCTCTTTCGACATCACTTGGCGTTCCGTACGAAACGTTGATGGAGCGCGCCGGGTATATCGTCCCTTCTGGCGGTCAAGCGGAAGGCGCGAAGCACGGAAAGGCCGCAACATATTCGGTCGATAATCTCTCAGCCGATGAGGAAGCTGCCTTGCTGGACTATCTCAACTTCATTCGATCCAAACGGGGTTGAACATGCAAAGGCCGGACGATAGCACTCTGACGCCCGGCCAGTTCGCCAAGATCCGGAAGGAGGCCGAGCGCGCGCTGCGGGAAGCGGGCGCGCTCGGTGTTTTCCCCACTCCCGTCGAACAAATCATGCGCGTCTCCAACGTCGAAGAAGTGAAGGAAGACGTTTTGAATCCCGGCTTCATAGCGAAGCTCGTGGCAGCGGCCGGCGGGCTCGTTAAGCGAGCGGCCTCGAAGGTGATGGGACTCTTCCATGCGACAGCCGGTCTGATCTACCTGGATCAGACGCTGCACGAAGTGAAAAAGCGCTTCGTCAGGCTACACGAGTCGGCTCATGGCTTCATGCCATGGCAGCGGCCGATGTATGCGGTGGTCGAGGACTGCGACAAGGCGCTCGATCCTGAGACGGCAGACCTGTTCGCCCGCGAGGCAAACGTTTTCGCTTCCGAGCTTCTCTTCCAGTTGGACACAATTCGGGACATAGCGGACAGCCGGAGCTTACGCGTCTGGACACCGGAGGGCTTGGCGAAGACCTTCAATGCTTCGATCTATGCGTCGATGCGCCAATATGTCTCAAAGAATCGCCGGACCTGCGCTGTCATCGTGCTCAACATGCCGGAGTTGATCGAAGGGGATGGCTTTCGGGCCAGCCTTCGCCGTCCCATCCAATCGGCGTCGTTCACGGAGACCTTCGGCGACAACATGTGGAAGGCCTACTACACGCCAGACGATGACATCGGCGCCCTGATTCCACAGGGCAAGAGGAAGTCGTCGGGTAAGCGGACACTTGTTCTGGTGGACCGCAACGGGGACCGACACGAATGCGTCGCCGAGTCCTTTACCCAGACGCACCAGGTCTTTATTTTGATCCATGCGGTCAAGACCCTGACGGCAAAGATCGTGCTGCTGTCGGCATAATGCCTCGCAAATTCACGTCGCTAAGAACCTAGCTCGGAATTGCGCCGTCCAGTACGACTGAAAGCGGCTTCGCTTTCACTTCGAGGCGTTGCCGGATCTGGCTGCTGACAGGCAACATTATGTAGCCCGTGGCTAAATCGCCAATCATGATTGAACTTTTGAGAAGCCATTGCATCCACTGGATCGGGGCCAGGTCGCTTTTCCGAGGGGCGCCGATCTCCTTTACCGTCGTGGACGAAGTCCCCGCATCCAACCGCAAGCGCGTCCGCAGATGCGAAAGCTTTCATCGCCACTGTGCTTGCACAACCGGTTCAAGTGAAACCCGACGCAACCTTAAACGTCTTTCGGCTCTTGGGGGTTTTTGTTGCCCACAATTGTCTGCCTCCGTCGATAACGAAATACGCTTCGGCCCATTTCATCCACGTTCTGCGTATCGGCCGCGCGCCGACTTTGGATTGGACGTATGTAAAGTCGTCGGGTCGCCCGAGAAAATCGCCGATTGACCGCCGCGACCAAATCAACCCAGAAATAAGAGCATTCTCAGTTTCCTGAAA
>CATPCN010000156.1 GCA_955652855.1 uncultured Chthoniobacterales bacterium
CTCCGCTTTCAACTTCGCGTACTGATCCTTCGAGAGAATGCCTTGCGCTTTCTTCAAAAAAGTCGTGCGGCTTTCTTTCGTGCAGCCCGCTTTCATGCAATCGGCTTGCCACGCTTCCAGCTTCGCCTTTTGATCTGCCGTCACATTGAGACTGGCGAAATCGGCGCACGCCGCCTTGCTATCATTCGACGCGCCCTTGGTGCAACACCCCTTGGCATTTGCGAACGCCGAGCCTGCGCTCAGGATCGCCGCCGCCATTAATGCTAAACCGGTAATTTTTATCATGGTGCTTCCTCAGACATGCGTGAACAGCGAACCGTTCAATTTGTCGCAACGAAGACCGATAGCGGTGTGACTTGTCGCTGGGACAGCTGCCTCTACAATAAGATCGACAATGTCCACTACGCTTGAAACTGTCCGTCCGATTGAACTGGCCGAAATAAAGGAAGCGCGAAAGCGAATCGCGGACACGATCCTGCGCACGCCGTTGGTTTGCCTCGAACTCGGACCGGATTTTCCCGACATCCGATTAAAGTTGGAAAATTTGCAACCGATCAACGCTTACAAGCTGCGCGGCGCCGCCAACGCCGTCGCTATGTTATCTGACGCGGAGCGCAAGCGCGGCGTCTGGACGATCAGCGCGGGAAATGCCGGACAAGGCGTCGCGTATGCTGCCAGAAAAGCTGGCGTGCCTTGCACCGTGGTCGTGATCGAGACGGCGCCCGCATCGAAGATCGAGCGGATGAAAGCGCTCGGCGCAAAACTGATTCCGGTCCCGCACGAGATTGCGTGGAAAGCGCTCGATGATCGCTCGTTTCCCGGAGCCGATGGAACGTTTGTGCATCCATTCGACGATCACAACTTCATCGCGGGTCATGCGACGATAGGCTTGGAAATTCTGGAAGACGCGCCCGACACGAGCGCCGTCATCGCGAGCATCGGCGGCGGCGGACTCATCGTCGGAGTCGCGAGCGCGATCAAAGCGCTTAAGCCGGAGATAAAGATTTTTGGCGTTGAACCGGAAACGGCCGCGCCCGCCGCGTTGTCGTTTGCGAAAGGATCTCCACAGGTCTTTAAAGATTGGAAATCTTCCTTCGTCGATGGCGCCGGCGGACGAAGCATGTTCCCGCGCATGTGGGAACGGATGAAACCGGTGGTGGACGACTACATCGTCGTCAGTCTCGATGAGACAAAGAAAGCGATGCGACTCATGGCGGAAAAAGCGCGAATCATTTCCGAAGGCGCGGGCGCAATGCCGCTCGCTGCTGCATTAACCGAAAAAGCCGGCCAGGGGCCGATCGTTGCCATTGTTTCAGGAGGCAACATCGACATGAAGAAATTTTTCGAGCTGATCGCATCAGTCGACTGAACGTCAATTCTGTCTCGCATTCGGTGACGAATCGTCCTATGATGATTCGTCATGAGCACGATCTCCATTTCTCGACGCAGATTTACGCAGTTGTTAGGCGTAGGCGCAGCGGCCGCTGTCGTTAGGCCGGCAATTTCTTTCGCCGCCGATCCGGCGACAAGATCGACAAGTACGGGCGTCGTCCGCTTGAGCGCGAACGAGAATCCGTATGGCCCATCGCCGAAGGCACTCAAAGCGATGAGCGATTCCTTCGCGCTTTCCTGCCGTTATCCCGACGAGCACGCTGCTGAGTTGGTTGATGCGCTGGCAAAACTCAATGACGTCAACCGCGATCAGCTTTTATTGGGCGACGGCTCGAGCGAAATTTTGCAGCTTTGTGCAGAAACCTTCACCGGACCGGATCGTGGTAATCTTGTCGCCGGCGATCCGACCTTCGAAGCGATTGTTAACAACGCCAGCGTCAATGGCGCGGAGGTCGCGAAGATTCCGCTTAACAGCAGCTTCAGTCATGATCTTCCGAAGATGACGGCAGCCGCGAAGGAAGGGCTCGTTTACATCTGCAACCCGAACAATCCCACCGCCAGCGTCACACCGAAGAATGATTTGCGCGATTTTATCATGAAGACGCCGCGCCAGACAATGATCCTGGTGGACGAGGCTTACTTTCACTACGCCGACAGTTCCGATTACGAGAGCGTCATCCCGCTGATCAAGGATCATCCGAACCTGATGGTCGCGCGCACTTTCTCTAAGATTTACGGAATGGCCGGACTGCGCTGTGGCTACTGTGTCGCGCAAAAGGAAACGATCGAACGAATGCGTCCGCATCAAATGAAGAACAGCGTCAACATCATGGCACTGGCCGCAGCCATCGCGAGTCTGAACGACCCGGATCAAGTCGCAAACGGCAAACGTCTCAACAGCGAAGCGAAAGCATTCACGACCAGCGAGCTCGATAAGATGGGCTACAAATCAATTCCTTCGCAGGCCAACTTCATCATGTTCGACTGCAAACGTCCCGTCGTCCCGCTCATCCAGGCGATGAAGGAACGCAATGTGCAAGTCGGCCGATTATTTCCCGCGCTGCCGAACCACATGCGTCTCACCATCGGCAAAAAAACTGA
This sequence comes from uncultured Chthoniobacterales bacterium, assembly GCA_955652855.1. The sequence goes on from CATPCN010000156.1 coordinate 2,494, forward strand.
GATGGAAGCATTTCTCCAAGCGTTCAGTAAAGCGTCCGTTTAGACACCGAATCTGTTCAATATCGAATTTCCAAGATCGATCGGTTCGAAGCTCACGCTGTGATCGGCGAGACACGCCCCAACGTGGAATAAATAGCCGGCCGGAGTTGAAAGAGCGCTCTTGATCGCTTCGAGACGTGCATCAATGCGGATTTCTAATTCATCGAGTGGTCTGCTCGGTCCAAGGAAGCGATCATCGGAATAGCCGAACCACAAGAAAATCGGGCGCGTCAACTTGTGATCCGCCAAATTAATTATTCCACCAGCGCATCTGTATTCTTCGGATTCGCGGTCGTCATTGATCCAAAAACATGAATATCTCAGAGGAATGAGGTTCGCGTGCAACAGTTCGTGTACGAGTGACTACTTCTTCCGAAATTCGAGCGTTCCGTTTTTTGCGTCGACATGAATGGTTTGGCCTTCGTGAAATTTGCCTTCGAGGATATCGAGGCTGAGTGGATCGAGAATGTGTTTCTGGATTGCACGCTTGAGCGGCCGCGCGCCGTAAACTGGATCGTAGCCTTCGCGCGCGATGAACGCTTTGGCTGCGCCGGTAAGATCGAGAATAATTTTTTGCTGCTCGAGGCGTTTCGTTAGGCGGCGAAGCTGGATCTCGACGATCTTTTTTAGCTCATCTTCAGTGAGTCGATCGAAGATGATGACTTCATCGACGCGGTTGAGAAACTCGGGTTTGCGCCAAATAACAACGCACATCGTTGCGCGGGACGGCTGCTCCGCGTATGAGTCTGTCCCATGAGCGAAACCGCGAAACCGTTTGGAAGAAAAGCGCTCGATCTTTTGCGCGCCGGTCCCTTTCGCCGTTACATCATCGGTTCGGCGATCTCGGACACGGGAACCTGGATGCAAGTGATGGCGCAAGGCTGGGTGGTGAGCGCGCTCACCAATAAAGCGATCGTGCTCGGCATGGTAAATTTCGCGGCCGGCATACCGACGCTCGCGTTGACCATGATCGGCGGCTCGGTCGCGGATCGCTTCGACAAGCGCAAAATTCTGATCGCCACGCAGGTGGCGCAGATTGCGTTCGCCCTGGTTCTCGGCTGGCTCGTGCTCACAAATCGCATTCACATTTGGCATGTCCTTGTGCTCGCTTCTTTGCTCGGTGTTTCGATTGCCTTTGAAATGCCCGCAATCTCGGCGCTCGTTCCGGAATTGGTAAAACACGATGAAATTGCGACCGCGATCGCTTTGGATCGGTCAGTTTTTCACGGGTCGCGTTTAGTCGGCCCGTCACTGGCGGGTTTATTTGTTGCGTGGTGGGGCGCAGCGTCGGCATTTTTCACAAACGCGTTTTCATTACTGGCGCTGATCGCAGCCTTGATATCATTGCCGAAGCGGCCGACGGGCAGCAAAGAAGAAGAGGAACAGCGACGCAGCGGAATCATGGAAGGTTTCCGCTATGTGGCAAAGGATCGGACGATGGTGGCAATGATCGCGCTCATTGCGCTGACCACGATCTTCGTTTTTCCGACGATCTCGGTGATGCTCCCGCTTTATGTGAGAAATGTGCTTCACCTCGGCCCGGACCGGATGGGTTGGCTCATGGCGATCTCTGGGACGGGCTCGCTCTCAGGGTCGCTAGGCCTTCTAAGTATTGCGCGTAAGAATCGTTTTAAGTTTATGACAGGCAACGCAATCATCGTGGCGATTGCTATATTTTGCATGTCGCGATCCAACAGCTTTCTGCTCACCGCTCTTTCGATGGGCTGTCTCGCTATCGGGCTGTCGATAAACTTCGGTCTGGCCAACACAATCGTGCAGGAACGCGCTCCTTCTCATCTCCGCGGCCGGATTTCGGCAGTATTCGGCCTCAGTTTCTTTGGACTAATGCCGATCGCGGGACTGCTCGTGACCGGATTCTCGGATTTGGTGGGAATGCGCACCGCGCTCGCGTTCTCCGCCGTCATTTTCGGGGTCGGCGCGTATTTAGTTTTGAATCTC
>CATPCN010000157.1 GCA_955652855.1 uncultured Chthoniobacterales bacterium
CGGCGGAGTGGATCGAGAAAAATTGCAAAAAGCCAGTCGCCGCGTTCATCGCCGGCATGACCGCTCCGCCCGGCCGCCGCATGGGTCACGCCGGCGCAATTGTTTCCGGCGGAAAAGGAACCGCGGCCGGAAAAATTGAAGCGCTCAAAGCCGCCGGCATTGCCGTTGCCGACACACCGGCGACAATGGCCGACACGTTGATCGCGCAAATGAAAGGCAAACGATGACTTCAAAAGGACTCGAAGGAGTTGTCGCAAACACCACGCGTCTGAGCGACGTGATCGGCGATAAAGGCCAGCTCATCTACTGCGGGTACGACATCAACGAGCTCGCGGGGAAAGTGAGTTACAAGGAAGTCGTTTACCTTCTTTGGAACAATAAACTTCCAAACAGACGCGAGCTGGAAAATTTCACACGCGAATTACGCGCGCAACGCGAGCTGCCTGGCCCGGTCGTCGATTTTCTTCGCGGCGTGCCGCGTGACGCCGCCCCGATGGATGTGATGCGCACGGCGATTTCGATGCTTGGCCTTTACGATCCCGACATCGGAAAGGAAGCGACGCTCGAAATTAACCAACGCCGCGCGCGCAGCATCACGGCCAAGATCGGAGTGATCGCTGCGTATTTCCACCGCGCGCGCAATGGGAAGTCGTTACCGCCGGTGCGCGACGATCTCACGGAGGCGCAGCACTTCCTGTATTTAATGTGCGGCGAACCGCAATCGAAGGAAGCGAGTGACACGCTCGACGTCGCGTTCGTCTTGCACGCAGATCACGGGATGAACGCATCGACCTTCAGCGCGCGCGTAACCATTTCTACGCTGACCGATTTTTATTCCGCAATCACTGCGGCCATCGGCACGCTCAAAGGCCCGCTCCACGGTGGAGCGAACGAAGGCGTCATTCACATGCTCGAAGAAATCGGCGATGAAAAAAACGTGGACGCGTATATCGACAATCAATTTGCGCAGAAGAAAAAAATCATGGGCATCGGCCATCGCGTTTACAAAACGCTCGACCCGCGCGCCCCGCATCTTCGCGCCATGGCCGTGAAGTTGAGCGAGAAAATAGGCGAGCCGAAATGGATCCGCATGTCGGAGCGGATCGCGCAGTTGATGAAGGAAAAGAAAAACCTGAATGCGAATGTCGATTTTTATTCGGCGACCGTTTATCACTCGTTAGGCATTCCGACCGATTTGTTCACGCCGGTCTTTGCCATCGCGCGTTGCGCCGGTTGGTGCGCGCACGTGCTCGAGCAACTCGAAGACAATCGCCTTTATCGTCCGCTCAGCGAGTACGTGGGCGAGCCGGTCGGCCGAAAACTCGTGCCGATCGACGAACGTCCTTGATTGGTTTGCGCGCGAATGGAGCGCACCTTCACTTCGCTGACCGGAAAATTCGGTCCGTTGCTGGCCTTGCTCGCGTTACTCCTTTGCGCTTACACGCAGCACAATAACTTTCCTTATTTTTATCACACCGATGAGCCTGGCAAGGTCAGCCAGATCATTGACGGCACGCGCAATTATCGGCATCCGCTTTTGTTGATCGACGCGACGGATCTTGCGGTGCGCGTGCTCAAGATCGACAAAACGTCGCAGAATGTCGTCCACGTCGGCCGTTGCATTTCAGCGCTCGCAGCGGTCATGTCGATCTTAGCCGTTGTCCTGATCGCGCGGCGACACAGCGATTGGACATTCGCCCTGTTTGCCGGAGCGCTCGCCGGTTCGCATCCGTTTTTGTTCGAGGCGGCGCATTACATGAAAGAGGACTGCACGTTACTGGCCGGGTTGATTTGGAGTTTGTACGCGCTGGATTGCTTTTGCGATTCTGGTTCGAGAATGTCGATCTTGCTGTGCGGTTTCGCAGCGGGCATGGCTGCGTCCGGAAAATATTTGGGCGTTGTCGCGCTTCTTCTCGCGATGGGCGTCATCATTTACAAAGACGAAGGTTGGAAACGCGCGGGCAGAAATGCAGCTCTGCTTTGCGCGGTGTTCATCGCGACATTTTTGGCGATCAACCTTCGCGCGGTCGAGCATCTTCCCGAAGCAATCAAAGGAATCGGCGCAGAATTTCATCGTATCAATCGTGATCGGAGCTCCGCGCTCTTCGCCTCCAATTATTTTTCGAGGCTCGTTGTCAACACCGGCCCGCTGCTCGTCTTCGGCGCGCTGACTTACTTCGCAACATTTTTTCGCGAGCGCAAAAAAACGATCGAGTGGGCGCTGTTGATTTTCGCGCTGGTTTATCTGACCGCGCTCTGCTTCACGCCGCTGGCCAAAGATCGATACCTCATCCCGATCGTCACGCTCTTCGCGATCTTTGCCATTCTGGGAATTCGTTCGCTCGCTCTATCCATCGCTAAATGCTATCCACGCTTTCCTTATTTTGGCACAGCGATCGTTGGATGCGTCGTCGTTATCGCGTGTCAGTTGCCGCTGACTTTTATGGCTGCGAAGGAATTCCAGCGCGACGTCAGAACCGAAATGGTGCAATGGATTCGCGATCATTTGCCGGCAGACGCCGTCATCGCGCACGATCCGCACGCTTGGCCGAGCGCGGATCCACTCGATCCGCAAGGGCGTGTGGCGCAGCGACAGGTTTCGCCGGTGTTATTTTCTTCTGAACTGCAAAACATCGACAATATGAAGCGGCTCGGCATCACACACGTCGTTGTGGCCGGACGATTGTATCGCCGTGTCGTGGGCGAGGGCGGTCAATCCGTCACGCCGGACAACGCGTTCTATAAGGATGTCGAGACAAACGGCAGCGCGTTATGGCGCGTGCCGCCGGGAAGAATTCTTTATCTTTCGCCCGGCCTAACCGTTTACGCTGTGCCCAAGGCGAAGGCGGATTGAGTCAAGATCAAGGACTGCGTGGATCGATACCTCCCGCGGGCAAATGCGCGGCCTTCCAATCCATCGCCATGCGAATGCGGGCGCGGCCGCTCGGGTGATCGAAGAAAATAAATTCTTCGACCGGTCCCGGATCGAGCTTTCGATATTTCCCGAGCTTGAGTGCGACTATGGCCGAGGCATCCGCTTCGCGCGATGTATTGATGCCGAAGGCGTCGGCTTCGCGTTCGGTCACGCGCGTGATCGTATTGCTGATAGGCGTGATGATAAAAAAGTAGGCGGAAAGAATCAGTGCGAGCAACGGCAGACCGGCGAGATCCCCGATGCCGCGCACTCCCCAGCGATTGCCCCATCGTCGCACGGCCGCGGCGAATAACATGCTCGTTAGGGCGAACGCGATCAGGAAGGAGATCCCTCCATAGGTGATCAGCTTCGCGCCATGATTGAGCACGTAATGTCCCATTTCGTGTCCCATCACTTCGCGAATTTCCGGCAGCGTGCATTGTTTAAGCAAATTGTCGTTGAGCGCGATCCGCGTCGTGCCGAGAAATCCGGCGACGTTTGCGCTCACGCGAGTCGTTTGCCGTGAAGCGTCGAATTCGAAGACTTGCTTGACCGGAATTTCATTCGCCTGCGCCAACGCCAGGATGGGATCCCGGATCGCCGGGTCGTCAATCGGCTTGTAAGTGTTGAAGATCGGGGCGACAAAAACCGGGAAAATAAAACTGCCGAACATCGACAAGCAGACCGCGACGATCGTGCCCCAAATCCACCAGGTGCGTGGTGCGCGCCGAAAGACGGCGTAAAGAAGAATGAGCGCAAGCGAGCCGAAGACGAGGGTGAGGGCGAGCGCTTTCAATTGTTCTGAAAGCCATGGGCCGAAAGTCTGCGTGGCCAGCTCATATTGATGCTCACGGTAGAAATCTTGATAAACCACGAGGGGAAAACTCAGCAGGGCGACAATGAGGAAATACGGGATCGCATAGAGCGCCGCTTGCAGCGCTTTGACACGCGTGATGCGTTCGGCGAAATCGCGCAGGCGCGCGGAGATGCGGGACTGCAAGAGCAAGATGGAGATAGCGGCAGCGAGAAGAAAATTCCATAGGATCAACCAGTACCCGCCTTCGAAATACGCATCCGATTTTGCGCGCTTATCGGCGGGCACGGTGGCGAGCCACGCTTGAGTGGCGGCGGCTGGATCGAGATTCGCTGCCGATGCCGGCGTGGCGGCGGGAGCCGGCGTGGCTGTTTCCTGCGCCGGGCTACTCGCGCTCGACGCAAAGATCGAGCAGACCGCAATCAGCACGAGCGATTGATTTTTCATGAGAAAATCAATAGCGATCTCTTCCGCGAAATGGAAGCGGCCTAAAAAACATGTCGATCTTGTTTTACGCGACTGAAACCTTCATCGTGATCGTTGAACGCTCGGCGAAAAATCTTGCGCGACAGCTTTCGCGCGAGTTAATGCTGCACTCTTAATGAGAACGCAACTGACGATCTTGGGTTTTGTTTCCGCCGTCGCGATCACAACCGCTTACGGACAATCGACGTCGCCGGCTGGGTCTTCTTCGGTTTACGGAACGTTCCCGACCAACTACAAAGAGATAGTGATGAAATGGCTCGACACGCAATTACTCGACGCATCCAGCGCGCGCATCGAGTGGAATGGCGGTCCGCAACCGGATGAACTCAAAGATAAAAATGGCGTGCAGCTTCACGGATATTTGGTTAACTTCAAAGTGAATGCGAGAAACCGCTTCGGCGCTTACACCGGCATGCAGTCGCACGGCGCACTCATTCACGACGGCGAAGTGATTAAAGGCGTCGGCTTCGGATATTAATTATGCGTTTACGAAATTCATCGAGCAAAGGAGAAGCCAGCGGATTGATCGTGCTGATTATCCTGGTCTGTGTGGTCGGCGGAGTTTTCTGGTATCTTTATGGTCACAAGAAGGAAGCGCAGAACGAAGGCCGCGCTTTTGCCAGGCAAGTGGTGGAACGTCTCGCGTTGCAACACGACGTCGGCTTTTTCGCCGCGAACCTGAGCGGTCCTGCGCGTCATGATTATCCGCCGAGCCAGCAGCAGGCCATCATCACGGGGCTCACGCAGCTCGGTCCGCCCGCGCAACCGATTAAGATCGACGGCGACATTCAGTTCGAATCGGGATTCTTCGAGCCGAGAGGAATTTTTCGGGCGACGCTGAATTGTCCGGCGCGGCAAGGCTTCATCGATCTGGCGATCTCGCGCGCGACCGGTCAGTGGGAGATCGACAACGTGACGGTCAGTCCCGGTCGCTAAAGGAATTTCACGCGAGCAAACGCTCGAATGAATCCACGCAAATCTGCGACCACGTCTCGAGCGCATCGCGGCGCGCGCGCAATTCCTCCTTCGTTAAGAACGAGAGGTTCGTGATCATCGCCTCGCGTTTTTCCACTTTCGGCTCGGCCAGTCGAAAAATGTGAACGACGCCGAGGTGCACGCGGCCGACTTCGGTCGTGTCGTCGTTCAAGAGCGCGACGATCCGGTCTTCGAACGGACTGTCGATCTTTATTTCCTCATTGACCTCGCGCTCGACGCCGGCGCGATAAGCGTTTTCATCCCAGGCGAAAAGCGATTCGTCCGCGTCGTTCATATGACCGCCAATTCCGATGGAGCCTTTGGCGACGAGCCGTTGCTCGCCCGCTTTTTTCCCGCGCACGTAATGTAGAACCGTGTCACCATGAGCGATGATCGCGTAGAGAATGATTTGTTTGTGCGTAGGATCGTTTTCCGCCTGCGCCCGCGGCAGGAAGAGATTATTTCCACGGGAGAGAAGTGCGTCCAAATATTTCCGCGGCTCAAAGTTCAAGCCGTGAAAGCTCCCGAGCCGATCGAACAATTCGCGCCTAACGACCAGCACATTTTCGGAGGGCACGTTCATTCCTGTCATCCCGAGCAGAGCGAGGGACCTCTCAGCCGGTCAAGATCGAACGAGAGATGTCTCGCTTCGCTCGACATGACAGCCTGCGAAAATTTCCCAGTGAACCCAGACA
>CATPCN010000158.1 GCA_955652855.1 uncultured Chthoniobacterales bacterium
CTACTGCGCGGCTGGCTTGTTTTCGGTGATAGCGAGTGGATCATAAGGAGCCTTTCCGTCCTGTTTGGCGTAGCAACGCTTCCCGCGCTCTACCTTCTTGGAAGTCGTCTCTTTGGAAAGCAAGCAGGACTGATAAGCGCAGCTTTGCTGGCGGTTCACACTTTTCATATTCGCTATTCACAGGAAGCGCGAAGTTACATTTTGCTCACGCTTTTGCTGGTGCTCTCGATCTATTTTTTTGTCCGGGCTGTGGAATCGCCTGGTCAGAAAAAATATTGGGTAGCCTATCTGCTTAGCAGTGCCCTGGCTTGTTATTCCCACTTCTTCGCGATCTTCGTGCTGTCAGCGCAGTGGCTCTCCCTCGGTGCATTCAAACTGCGGCAAATAGGCAGCGCAACAATTGTTCTTGTTATGTCGATCTTCGCGGTACTGACTGCTCCCATCGGAGTCTTCTTGCTCTTTCAAAGTAAAGCACAGATTAGAACTCAGATAGGTTGGATACCGCCGCTTACCCGGAGTTCGTTTATAGGCTTCGCCTATTTCTTCACTGGCGATGTCGGAAACGTCCTGCTGGTCACCTATGTCGCTTTATCTCTCTTGTCGCTCCGACGATTTTTTCGAAGCACTACAGATGCCACCGCCAACCAACACGATAGATGGCATCTCAGACTCATCCTATTGTGGCTTGTCTTCCCCTTTACCCTTGTGGTTGGCTCGCTTATTAAGCCCCTGTTTCAGCCGCGTTACCTGCTGATGTGCCTCCCCGCTCTCATATTGCTAGCAGGATTCGGCATCACTGAGTTAAAGCGATCTTCTTTCTTGTGGCGGCGGCTTGCTGCTCCTATCGTATTCATCGCGATGCTTGTCCTATCGGTCTGGGGCGCGCGCAAACAGTACCATACAGCTGCGCTGGCCAGAAGCAGTTTTCGTCCGATGACCCAATACGTTCTCGACCGCCAGCAACCACAAGACGCGCTCTTCTTTTTCCCTTCGCCAACTTACATGCCGTTTAACTACTACGCTCATCGGAAAATAGAGGAGCAAAGCAACTTGTCTATGCCGACGATTGTGTTCCCATCCTTTGACGGCGTGCCACCGGGGGAGCCAATTATTCCGACAAAAAACGAAGTTGAAGCAGCAGTCCGAGGCCACAAAAGGGTCTGGTTGGTGTTGAACTTAAGGAATCTTCCCCACGCGCGTCGACGCCTCCCGGTGGCGGCGATGATTCGCGAAACGCTTCAAGAAAGGTTTCAGGTTCAAGAAGAACGAACGTTTCCTGGCCAACCCAGGGTGACCGTTTCATTGTATGTTCGAACCACGGGTGAGGAGCCGGACAAGCCACCCGACCGCTAGGTTCGATGATGCGAAAGGTCAACACGAACAACATTGCGGAGTTCTCCTGGTCATCGCCCAAGGGAAAATTTGGCGGCGCGGGTAAAGAGGTCTCGGAAGCGTTGGGACGGAATCCGCTATCGACCGACATTAAGGAGAGGCATCCGTTTGATGTCGAGATCTGCCGCATTCCGCCGGGAAAGAGCGCCTATCCATATCACTCTCACAGCGCGCAATGGGAGCTTTACCACGTCATTTCGGGCAAGGGTATCGTTCGCCACAAGGATGGAACCACTGCGATTGAAACGGGCGATGCATTCATCTTCGCGCCCGATCAACCTCATCAGCTCACGAACAACAGTTCTGAGAACCTTGTTCTCTGCGTCGTAGCCGACAATCCGATTGGCGAGTCGGGCTACTATCCTGACAGCAAAAAATGGCTCGTGCGCTCACCCGAACGTAACTTTATCCGGTCCAAGAATCTCGACTACTACGACAGAGAAGAATAAATATACCTAACGAAGTGGCGAAGCTAACAGCTCGCCGCGTCCACAGTTTATGTCCAAAGTAATCCTAGGTCTTATCAGCGGCGTTATCTTCGGTGCACTCGATGTCGGTTTAATGTTGCCAATGTCTTTTCCCGACAAGACGACCGCGCTACTCGGCGCATTTACCAGCCGTTTCGCGATCGGCTTCGTCATCGGCTGCGTGCAACTGCCTTCGTGGCCAGGCTGGGCTGTCGGACTTTTGTTCGGCCTGCTGCTCAGTCTTCCCGACGCGATCATCACCCATAAGTATCCGCCGATTCTCATCGGTGGCGCCATCGGTGGCTTGCTTATCGGCGGAATCATTCACGGCTGGAAATTGCACGCGTAATCTTCGACGCAGACAGCTCATATGATGAGCATGCAATCGCCGTAGCTATAAAAACGGTAGCGCTCGCGGATCGCTTCGGCGTAGGCATCGAGAAGAAATTCGCGACCGGCAAAGGCGCTCACAAGCATGAGCAAGGTCGAGCGCGGCAGATGAAAGTTCGTGAGCAAAAGATCGACATAACGAAATTGATACGGCGGATAGACGAACAGATCGGTGCGGCCGGTTTGTGCGCTGAGCCTGCCATTTTCGCGCTGTGCCGATTCGAGGACGCGCACGCTGGTCGTGCCGACCGCCACAATGCGTTGCGCCGCGTTGATAATATCCGCCGCCGATTCTGAAATCGAAAACGCTTCGGCATGCATCCTGTGATTGCCGATCTTGTCGCTTTTCACCGGCAGAAATGTTCCCGGGCCGACGTGCAGCGTTACGAACGTGTGCGGAAGTTTGCGCAACATTCCTTCCGTGAAATGCAGTCCCGCCGTCGGCGCGGCGATCGCCCCGGGCACTTCCGCAAAGACAGTCTGATAACGATCGACATCTTGCGCGTCGCTTTTTCTTTCGACGTACGGTGGAAGCGGAACAGCGCCGCCCTGAAGCAAATCTAATTGTCGATCCAATGCGATGACGCGCGCGCCATCCGCGCAAATCTCGTCGATCCGCGCAATCACGCCTTCGATTTGCACCGCGGCGCCGACGCGCATCTTGCGGCCTGGCTTGACCAAACATCTCCAGCGGACGGGATCGAGTTGTTCGAGAAAAAGAAATTCGATTTTGCCATCGTCGGAGAATCTGCGCGCATGCAACACACGCGTGTTGTTCAGCACGAGCAAATCGCCAACATCGACATATTTTTCGAGCTCGGAAAAAGTTCGATGTTCGGTTCGTTGTTCGCGCCGATGCAAAACCATCATGCGCGATGCGTCGCGACGAGGGAGTGGCCGCTGCGCGATCAGCTCTTTCGGCAAAACGTAATCGTAATCGGGGAGCGTCGAACTCATCGTCACATCATTAAAGGAATTGCCGACCGACGCAAAAGCTCACAGACTTTTGTCGATGCCGCAATTTCGCTCCGCGATCGATCTCGTGCTCGACGCGCTCAAGCAAATGCGCTCGGAGCGCGACCGGCTTCCGCGCGCATCGCGCGCTGCACTCGGCCTTCTCTTTCAATCTCAATCCAGCAAAGCCGACCTGCTCGAGCCGCTGCGCGCACAGGTCGGCATTTGCGAAAAGTGTCCGCATCTCGCGCGCACGCGCACCCAAACCGTCTTCGGCGTCGGCAATCCTAATGCGGAAGTGATGTTCATCGGCGAAGCGCCCGGCGCGGATGAGGATGCGCGCGGCGAACCATTTGTCGGGCGCGCCGGCCAATTGCTCACGCGCATCATCGAGACGATGGGCTTTGCGCGCGAAGATGTTTACATCGCGAACGTTCTCAAATGCCGGCCCGACATGCCGCCGGGAAGTTCTGGAAATCGTCCACCGACTCCGGACGAAATGCAGACCTGCCTGCCATATCTCGCGCAGCAAATCGAAATCGTGCAGCCGAAAGTGCTCGTCGCGCTCGGCGCAACCGCCGTGGAAGGTTTGCTCGGCACGCGCGGCACGATGCGCGATTTGCGCGGCCGATGGCATTCGTATCACGACACGCCGCTCATGATCACGTATCACCCGTCGTATTTGTTGCGCAATCAGTCGCAGTCAGAAAAACGCAAAGTTTGGGAGGATATGCTGCTCGTGCTCGAACGCCTTGAACGACCGATCACGGAAAAGCAGCGAAAATATTTTTCATGAATTCGTCAGCCGTTGAAATAATTTGCGACTGGCATCGCGCGAGGCGAGCCGGCCAATCACCGACGAAATAATCGCACGAATTTCGCGCCGCTCGACTTTCACTTTTTTCTCCAGCGCGCTCTCGCCCGATTCTCGAAGCAGCGCCAGTGTGCGCGCGCCGATCAATGCCGGCAGCGCGGTCGCAAAACGAGCGCGCCAATTCCGAATCGCGCAGGAATATTCAATCCCCGCATCGATTCCGCTCTGCGCCTGCGCGAGCCAGCGGCGAAAGATCGACATAAATTTTTCCGACTCCCGCAAAATTCCTTCAGGCTCGAGCCCGAGCAGCGCGAGTTCCTCGTTCGGAAGATAGCAACGCCCCGCGCGCAGATCGGCTCCGGCATCGCGCAAAATGTTAATCAACTGCAAACCTTTGCCGTAACGAACAGCTAGCTCGATCATCTCGGTCTCGGAGCGGTCGGCGGAGTTTTTGAGATGTCGAAAACAAATCCGCGTCCAAAATTCACCGACGCAGCCGGCAACGAGGTAAGTGTATTCATCGAGATCGGCGGCGGTCTGCAACGCGCGAATCCGAGATGCATCGGCAAAACGCTCTACGTCGAGCGCTTGTCCGCGATTTATTTTTGCCAGGACGCTTCGCACATCCGTTCGATCGTCATTGTCGATCTTGTCCAGCCAATCGAGACACGTGGGCAACGATTCAATCAACGCGCACTCCGCTTCATTTTTCTGCAACGATGCGAACGAATTACATAACTCTGCGACAACATCCGCTTTTCCCTGGATCGCATTCGCCAGGTTTCGCAATTCTTCCGCGCGAATTTTCGCGGGCACTTCGACGGTGTCCGCGATCGCGTCGGTCGCTCGCGCGAGCAAATAAGCCAGCGCAACCGGATCGCGCAATCGGCGCGGCAGAAGTCGGATCGACAAATAGAATGAGCGCGAAACAGAGCGCAGAACTTCGCCGCGCAATTTTTGGATCGACATGTTTACGCTTTCACCGTCCGACGTTTTTCACTTCGATCCGCGCGCGGTCGGCGTTGCCGATCCCTACTTGAGCAGCGTACTGAACATGCAAAGCAATTGGCGCAATCGGCGGGAACCTTGCGTCCTTGCGCCATTCTTCGATTCGTTTCAGAGCAATCGAGTCAATCGCCACCGGATCTTTGCTCGCCAGGATCGTCGCGTAATGAGTTGAAAAATTCGGCTCCGATTCCGGACCGCCCGCGTATTGGGCGAGCAAACCGTCCATGATGTTGAGCACAACTTTTTTTTCGATGAGCGGATTGCTGTAAAGCTCGGCAATGGCCGGTGCGCCCACACCGGGCGGCTGACTAAATCGCCGCCAATTGTCGATGTTTGGGATCGTCATATTGTAAAGGCATCCGGCAAGACCGTTGCCGGCGCTGTCGCTCATGACAGGAACGTTGATGACTTTGGTCAGTTCGCTCGCGAGGATGCGCGCAAAGTGACTGATGTTGCTCGTATTCTCGATGCTGGCGAGCGGCATCGCACCTTTGTCGCTTTTATATTCGAAATCGCCCCAGATCAGTTTTCCCATGACGGGCGCGCTGAAAGTCGCGGTCGAATCGTAGCCGGCGCGCGGCGCGATGGAAACCATTCGATATCCATCGGCGCCCGGTTTGTAACCAGCGTCGTCGATTCCGTCGAGCGAACGATCCCACACAACAATGGTGCCGCGCGGATGACCGGCTGCGACCAGTCCGCCGACAATCGCGTTCACGATGTCGCGGTGCGTTGTGAAGAGTTCGCCGCCGGCCGCGGAAATTTTTATGCCGATCTTGTCGTTAGGCGAAACGAGCGAGGCCCAGGCCTTCGCGATGTCGGGCTGGCCGGTGACCGCGAGGACAAGGCGATCAACCATAGAGCGTACGGCCGAGGGATTCGTGTGGTATTGCTTAATTGCCGATGGATCGTGCGCCGTGTAAACAATCGAAGGGGTCGGCACGGGCGGAGCGTTCTGCGCGAACACCGGCGCCACCAAACAAAACAAGACTGCGATTGGAATCAGTAAGAGAATGGCATCCGACTGTATGAACAATGGCCGTTTGCACAACCGCACGGAGCGAAGAGACATCGTGCGCCATTTCTATGTTCACATTCCGTTTTGCGCGCGAATCTGCCCGTATTGCGCTTTTTACAAAGAGCGCGCCGACAGTTCGCAGACTAAACGCTTTTGCGAAGCGCTTCTGCGCGAAGTGGAACGGGTGCGCGATCGGTTCGAACTAAAGCTCGAGACAATTTTTTTTGGCGGCGGAACACCTAGCGCGCTCACAATTGCGCAGCTCGAATATTTGCTCGGCGGGCTGCGCGAGCATCTCGATCTTTCGACATTGGTCGAATGGACGCTCGAAGCAAATCCGGGAAGCGTTTCCTCGCGAAAATCCGCGCTGCTGCGCGAGCTGGGCGTGAATCGAATCAGTCTCGGCGTGCAATCATGGGATGACGAGCTGCTCAAACTGCTCGGCCGCGAACACGATGCCGCGCAAGCCGAAGCGTCGTTCCAGGTTTTGCGCGCGGCCGGATTCGGCAATGTGAATGTCGATCTTATGTTTGGGCTGCCCGGGCAAACGCTGGCGCAGTGGGAGGCGACCCTCGCGAAAACAATCGCGCTGCAACCCGATCACATCTCCACCTACTGCCTCAC
>CATPCN010000159.1 GCA_955652855.1 uncultured Chthoniobacterales bacterium
TCATGGCCTTACCGCTTCGCTAACCGTGCGCAAGAGTGAATTCGATGCTCGGGGTCCGATCGGATGGCTGCATGCTACGCTTCGTCTTGCGAATGCCCGGACTGACCGTGAGCAATTGAGACGAATGTGCAAGAGCTTTTATGAGCTTGAAGGCATCTCGCTGGAACTGCGCGATCTTGTCGCTTTGGGCGAGGCATATGGCGGCGACTACCTTAAGGCGTTCTGCCAAGGCGTTTTGTCCAGGCAAGAGATTGAAAGGGAAACTCGCGTCTTCATACAGGGAATGGAGAGAACGCTTGGAGAGAAACTGGATTTCACGCGCTTTATCAAGGATGCCTTCGTGTGGTTTGATGCGAAAGAAAAGGCGCTCGCCAACCAAGCGGCCGAGGGCTTCACTGATTATCGCGAAGAACGCGAAGCCTGGGAAGAAATTCAAACTGAGATCATCAAGAAGTTCGGCTCCGACGAAGTAACGCTTAACGTATTTCTGCAGGAGCTCGACTTGGTCGAAAAATCCCCGCCGATTCCCCCAAACGCCATCAGATGCTTAACAATTCATAGCGCGAAAGGCTTGGAGTGGGAGCATGTGTACATTGCCGGACTTGCCGAAGATCAACTTCCGTCCTTTCAGAGCATCAAGAAGGGTGACCAGAGCAGAGAAATGCAAGAAGAACGGCGAAATTGCTTTGTTGCAATCACTCGTGCGCAGTCATCTCTTACACTCACGCGGGCTAACTCTTATTCTGGCTGGAGCAAAGAGCCGTCGCGCTTCTTAAGGGAAATGGAGTTACTTCCCGCCGCCTAAACGCGCGGTTATTTGAACTTCACCCATATCGGTCGGCCGGATTGGATCAGTGCTGCTTTCGGCGTCTGCCGACAACAAACTCGTATATTGGAGCCAGTTTCATAACTGCAAAAAGGCACCCATGGTCCGGCGTCTTCTCATCTAGTCCGATGGACAGAAACTGCCGCAGCGTGAGCGAATCGGCCAAACGCCAAGCCATGCTACGCTCACTGTCGAGCCCTTCAAAGAAACCGATCATCATGATGCGGAAGTACAGGCCGGAGGCAACGACGGCCGTCCCAGCTTGGCGTGATAGAACCGGGCGCAACACCATATCGTGAATTTTTCTTGTGGGTACCCTGGGCCGACTCCATCCGCTGGATTACAGCATCAATCTCACGGACGGTCTTCCCTACGGCAATTGAGCACAAGGCAAGAATACTGGTGCCTATTGCACAGCAATGCTGACTGTGTTCGATGATTTGCCGTTGATGCTCAATACCACCGGTACCGCATCGCCGCGGCTGACACTAACCGGAACACGTGCATTGATTTGATTGAGTCCCACACAGCATCCTGCCAAACCCGCGAAGTCTGGAGTCACTCCAATCCCTCCGATAGTAAGAGTGGCCAGCGAAACGCTGCTGGATGTTCCGACCGGCAACGCGCCTGTAGACACGGCGGGCACCACCTGCCCGAGTCCAGTGGCATAGAGAATCACCAATTCTCCCGGCTGTGCGGGACTTTGCGTTGTAACCGCCGAGCCATTTACATGCGTGATCGCCCCGGCTCCCTTCCCGTCCGCTGTATACGTAAAAATACCGGGAGCCACCAGGGCCAAAGTCGCTGTCGTGGCAGTGCTGGCCTGTCCAACGGACACAACGACTTGTGCCGACGTTCCAGTCAATTCGAAGGGAATCTGAATGCCGAGCTGCGTGGGCGTGGCGTAGAAAATAGGAGCGAGCGTGCCGTTGACGCTGACCTGAGCGCCTGCCATGCTGGTGTTCAGCCTACCGTTGCTTCCAAACGCGGGATTGCAAGTGGGTGGCAGACAAGAAGAGCCATCCGTTAGCTTGCTCCCGAAAATCGCTGCAATCGAGCCCGGAGCAACTGAGGAAGACGCAAGGTTATAGCTTGCGTTGTTGACGATTCCACCGCTATTAATCTGCGGTGTACCTCCAAGCGCCAAATCCCAAACTCCCCGTCCCCATGTGCTCGCACGCAGAATGCCTGAGGCACGCTGCAGCACGAGGCCGGTGACCGAAGCGTGCGGCAAGCCTGATCCCAGAAGAGCCCAAGTCTGGCCATCGTTTCGCGTTAAGAACACGCCAACATCTGATGCTATATAAAGAGTGCCGGCAGAGTCGGGGTCGATTACAATATCACTCACGGGTATATCCGGTAGATTCGCACTGATGTTTATCCAAGATAGGCCTGCGTTCCCTGTTTTGAATACATGACCCGGGGATACCTGCGAGAGGTTTCTCTCGAAACCAGATAAGGCCACATAGGCCGTATGGGAATCACGTGAATCGACGACCACCTTAGAAATCCACCGATTCGGAAGACCGGAACCTCGCATTTGCCAAGTTGCGGCTCCACTGGACAAGGCGTTACTACTAAACCACAGGGAACTTCCTTGAAATGAGGTGATTTCTGATCCACCCGCCCCGACGTCAGCAGGAGAGGCCGCCGCGTAGACGATATTGGAATCAGCGGGCGCCACGGCGATCGCAGTAATTTGTCCAGTTCCATTGGTGAGGTCCGGGGAAACCGACGTCCAATGGTTCGCTGCATCCAAACTTTGATAAACGCTTCTCGCGCCGAAGTAAAGTATGTTGGGATTCATGCCATCCATCGCAAGCACCCTTGAAATGAGTGGCAGGTCCGAACGCAGCCCATTACTGGAAGCAAAGAAGCTGAGGCCGCCATTCGTCGATTTCTGGATTGGCGAACTCCCCACTGTTGTACTACCAAATTGGACACCAAAAACCACGGTTGGATCGAGCGGGTTCACCAACGTAGTGAAACAATCGCAAAACAACTCAGCAATCCATTGCTTGCCTCCGGCAAAACGGAGCAACCCATTATCCTGAGATCCACCGAAGGATGTATTTGCATCCTTGGGATACGCAGATATACCCTGATAGTATTCCGTTACTTGCAAACTCTGATTCAAGCTCGTCCAATTTACAGAAGAAGCCGTAACATCATGCGTTTTATAGATACCGCCGTCATTTCCGTCATATAGCAGAGTGCCATCCGAGGAGAAGACGAGCGAATGATGGTCAGGGTGAACATAATTTGCTTGCGCCGTCGACCAGGAGAGTCCGCCATCCATTGAACGCGTCAGGACAATGTTTCCCGCCACGTAAACGATTTCGGGATCGGTGGGATGCACCGCAATTACGTTGGACCAGATGCAAAAGTTGCAGTAATTCGGCGCATTCCCCAGCTTAGCCCAGTTCTGACCACCATCTAGACTCTTATACAAGCCAACCAAATTTGCACCGTCGCTCGCAGCGGTATACAGCGTAGAGCTTCTCGATGGTGCGATAGCAAGCTGGAATTTGAAGACGGTGTTGCTGCCGCTTGTTGGGAGCGTGTTAGATCCGACACGAGTCCACGTAGCCCCAGAATCGAATGACTTATAGATTCCATTCCGTGGATCGCTTGCTGTGACTGCAAACCCTACGGTTGAGTAGGCGATGCTTGGGTTTTGCGGATCGAACAAAACCTTGTTAGCAGACTGAGCACGAAGTACGACAGACCAAGTCTGTCCCCCATCAAGCGAACGGTAAACGCCCGCGTTTCCATTCAGAGCGCTGTTGCCATTTCCGTTGTAACCGAAAGCAGCCAGAACTAGATCACCGTTGACAGGACTAATCGCAAGCGAGCTGATTGGCGGGGTCCGCCGACTTTCCGGGAAAGTTATCGGAATCGGAAGTGATTTCCAAGTTGCGCCTCCATCTGTGGACTTCAACAACCCCGGAGTTTGATAATAGAATCCAGTAGCCGCATAGACAGTCTCCGGATGGGTAGGGTCGATAGCAATCACCGAAATATCGAGAGCTGCTTGATCATCCGTAAGGGGTGCCCAAGTATTTCCACCATCCAGCGATTTCCAAACGCCACCCCCGGAAGCACCTGCATACACAATATTTGAATTTCGTGGGTCAAGCGCGATCGCTTCGATGTGGCCTGAGATTACTTGTCCGAAGTAATCGACTATTGGCTGGGGACCTACTGACTGCCAAACAGGAATCGGGTCAGTCGCCACCACAGTGCGGTCGGCTTGAAGGACCTTCGACGTACCCTGTGCTGTTGCTAGAGCATTCTCTCGAGCGCGATTGGGGATTTCACCGACTGGCCAAGCGCGTTCCATCCAAAACAGTTTCGAGGGACTGCTCTGGAGCTCGAACTCCGTCTCTTCGCTAAATGTGACTGTATCACGAGCCGAGTCCGCGTCAATGACCGCAGGAGGGCGGTCTACTTTAATGCGGTTAAGCGTAACCTGCTTTTGTGTAACATTCTCTCGCGCATAGGGAATATGACCGACAGGCGAAGCTCGATCCTGGGAAAACACTTTCGAATACGTGGCTTTTAGCTTGACCTGCAACGGTTCGGGAGGCGACACTAAAAACCAGGCAACGCCGACGGCCACAAGAATGACAAGAACAAATATGCTTACGGGGCGCGGCCGCAAGACTGTCATCTCCAAACAATCTTACCAGCATGTCTGTTGAAATATGCAATAAATCGACCACGCCGCGAGATAGCGCCTCGTGAAGTGCTGGCACCTGACCATTCCGCCCGCCGTTGAAAGGACTGTTTTATGGTTGCGGCACTACGGTGCTCGGCTGCCCAGGCAATTGGAAGCCTGATAGTCACGGTCGCAACGTTCGGAGTTGCAATGGGCGTCATGTACCTCATCAATACGGCGCACAGCGACAAGCATTCCCCCTTGACCGGCAGACCGACTAAGAACGGCCTGTGCGGCCCGCCCGCGCCGAGCGCGCCCGCTGACATTTTTGCACTTTCAACTCGATCCGCGTTACAAAACGAAGCCGCCACGCCTCTCCAGCACTTTCGCCGCCGTCCACAAATACTCAAGCGGCGTGAAAATGAATTCATGCCCGTAAAAGCCGAGCCCAGGGAACGCCCGCTCATCCAGATGCTGTTGTCCGCTTGCGATAACGGCGCTTGGCAGCACGCGCAGCTCGACTGGGTGGAGGAAAAACTGGACGGCGCCGTCGAGGTCATCGCCACTGGAACGGACGGCACGCGCCTTGCCCTCGAACATACACTGATCCAGCCCTTCGTGGGCGAAAAATTCGATTCCGAAATTTTTATGCGTGCCTTCGGCCGCATCGAAAAGAACCCGGCCCTCACGCTCCCCGAGCGGAATCTGGATGTCATCATCCCGGTCCACGCCATTCCGAAAGGCTACAACTGGGA
>CATPCN010000160.1 GCA_955652855.1 uncultured Chthoniobacterales bacterium
GAATTCGTTGGCGTTGAACTGCTCGTGTCGCCAGTAATAGTAGGCGCTGCCGTGATATTGGTTGCTTCCCCCCTTGATCGAAACCTGCATCGTGCCGCCGGTGCGCCCGCCGTATTCGGCTGTGAAATTGGAAACCACCAACCGCACTTCACCGATCGCATCGACGCTGGGAGCCATGTAGCCGGGGTTGAGGTTTCCGGAATCTTGCGCCGCGATACCGTCAATATTGAGCTGCGTTTGCCCCATCTGGCCGCCGTTGATGGTGGGCATGGCCACGCCCCATCCGCGCGCGTCGTGCGCGCTCAAGTCCTGCACGCCCGGCAGCGCCTTGATAGTCGCGAGAAAGTCGCGGCCGCGAATGGGCGTGTCCTCGATCTGCAAAAGATTCACCGCCACCGAGCGGTCCGAGCTGTCGGTGGCCACGTGAACAGTCTGCGCGCTGACCTCGACCGACTGGTTGATGTCGCCGATGGAGAGCCGGACGTTATGCAAGTCCACGCGCTCCTGCGCTGCGACAATGATCGCCTTTTCGTCGTAGGTCCGAAAGCCGGTCTGCGCGACATGCAGGCTGTAGCTCCCCGGCACCAGGCCGGTGAAGACGAAGCTGCCATTGGACTCGGTGGTGAACTCTCGCACTTGCTGCGAGACATCGTGGGTCAACTGAACCCGGACCCCGACCATCACGGCCCCCGCCGGATCGGTAACGGTTCCGGAAATCTGTCCAGTGACGCTCTGGCCGTTGACGGTTGCCAGCAGGCATAGCGCAATAATTCCAGCAGACAGTAGCAGCTTCATATTTCCCCCCGCAGGTAGTGACTTTCTTGGTTATGCCTGCCGAAAGGACGTTCGGCGGCGAGACGGAATTTGGAAGGGCCCGCGAGCACGTGGGTGAGCGCCCAGACGGCTGACAACGCTTTGTGTGGCGACTTCGCGGTCGCTAGCATCGAGCCCCTTCTTGAAACGTATCAAATCATTGCGAGGAGTCTTGACACGTTTCAATCACTTTGCAATGGATCGATAGTACCCGATGGCCCTATCGGTGTCAATGGGGAATCGCAATATTTATTTCCACATGCGAGATCTCCAACGGTAGCTGTGAACGCCGGTTGCCTGACCACTCGTCCAGAATCCTAATATGACGCTTCCCCCAACGCCGTTCGTCTCCACTTCTTTCGAGAAGTCGACGAATTGAGTCAATGGAATAACGCCGGATTATCGGAGAGCAGCCCAACTCTATGCGCATCGGGAGACCCAACATGCACTCTTCACTGCGGCTTCGCCCAAACGCTTCCGTCAGGCTCCACTATTGTGTGACCAATGAGGCGGCATATTGTAGTCGGAACATACTGTCCTTGGACCGTGATGGTATCGCCTTGGACCTTGTAATGGCCATTGTAGTTCTTCCCGCCCTCACGAAGAAGGAACGTCCCGTCGGGAGCAAGAGCGATGTACTCGCCACTCTTGCCTTCCCTGACGTACAGTCCCACTATTGCCGAAGGTGAGTATTCCTCAGCACCAGAGCGAATTGGCGCAGGCGCGTTCGGCGCTGTGTCGTCGAGATTGAAATAAGAATCGGTTTGGACGAAAGCAACCGGAGGCTGGGATGATGCACTGCTTCGGGGAGCAGCGCCTTCGAATGAGATACAACTTCCCGTCAGGAACATCTTGAACGCGCTACTAACGGACGCTGAGGTGAGACTCGAATAGCCTCGTCCCGTTCGGAACGTGCGCTCCGCAATCGTGCTTGAAGCCGCCCTAAACGCCTGCTCAGCCACAAACGGAGTAGTAACTGCTGTCCGGTCCACCACATAAATCTCGTGAATCTCTCCGCACGGATCTTTGCCAGAAACACGCACGCAGTGAAACTGCAAACGAGTTCCCACTTGGTGTATTAGGTTGTGTGTCACCGCGTAAGAGCACATCCGATCGTCTACCACGTTCACGTCCACGCGGATTGGAAAAAAGGTTTCGCTATCGATCATAAGTCTGGCGCCATGAGAGGCAGCACACTTACCGAAATACGATATGGCCGATGGGACAGCCGCTTGGGATGGTCGCGCAATCAACACATATGCCCGCTTTGTGCGATCCTCCTTCGTGCCGATGAACTCGATGGGATGCGTCCCGTCGAGAAGGTCTTTCACGTAGTCTCCAAATCCGTGCTCGAAAAAACCGGCTTTCATCACGCGCTGTTGCAGAGTCGGATATTGTGCTTCGAAGGGGGGTTGATCTTCCGAACGATCGAGGACGCCGACGGGATTGTCATCCACGATTTCAAAATGCGACAGTAAGGCGGGTGTACGGAAATGGATTACCGGTTGCCGACCGGAAAGTTCGGTCCAAGATTTTGAATTGTACAGCAAGTTGGAGAATTTCTTCGAGTTCACCTCGATCGCCACGAGCGTACGCTGTCTGATCTCCTCAACGGGCGGTTGAGCGCCAGCGATACCGGCAACAGCGAACAAAGCAAGTACAAGCAAAAAGACTCTGACTATCTTCATTGATTCACTCCGCAGTTCCAAAGAGCCTCCGAAGTTGTCTAGCGCGACCGGAGAGATGCTGGGAACCGTCATCTCGACGCATTCGTTTACCCGCCGCTGCAACCTGGGCCGAAGTGTCCAGGTTGGCCATGCCGGTGTAGCTTAGCTACGATAATACAGCTATTGACGCACCGGTGTTCGCAAGCATTATGCTATGTGGCCTGGGAGATCGGGAGAGCAGCTTATTTTGATGCCAATGGATTTTCCGGCAGATCAGCAGCCGATAAAGTCCTACTCCAAGAAATAATGCTGGGATATTGACATACAATAAAACATCCCCAATACTAATTGTTCGATCCCGGTTCTTCAATAAGAGCCAAACCGTAACCGGGACGCGCCGGTGTAATGAGCACCGAACGCGCCCCTAACCAAAGTCGCCTTACTAGGAGGCAAACCATGGCTGTCATCACACTACCCCGCTCTCCGCGGAGAGCGCAACTCCACTCAACTTCAACCTCCGGGGCCGCCCTATGAAACACCGCGCCACGAGGGAACCCGTCTACGAGAGCCTCACCGCTTTGAATCACGACTTCGAGTGTGTCCTCGCGGAGCTCGCCCGGCTGCACGAGCTCGGTATGTTCAATCAAGATCTCGCGAACATTCTCCGCGTAGTCGTCGGGGAGACGCGAGCCTGGGCCAACTTCGAGCTGCTCGAGATCCTACACCAGCGGGAACAGGATGACTGGGCCCGCTTCGGCCGGTTGCACCGCCGGTGGGAGAAGAAGTTGCAAGACCCCAACGACGTGCTCATCGAGGCGAAGCTCTTGATGGAGAAGCAGCGGAAGGCGACCGAACGGAAAGGCCGGCGAAAGCAGCCCGCGCCTGGATCGGAAGGCGTATGAGCGGGACGTCCATCGGCGGACTGGCGCCCGTCCGAAATCCGGAGGGCTGCGCGCCGGCCGCCGAGCAGGGGGTCTGCCTGTCCCCTTCTGTCCTGGCAGTGCAGACGCTCGAAGCCGAGGACGAATTCGAAAGAGCCCGCCGATGACAGTCTAGAAGGGGAGTCAAGGGGAGTAAACTGTCAGCTAAACGGAGGCGCCAGCCGTGAATATCACATGCCGAAAACGCTTTCTGGCTTCAATGATCGGAAGCTTTGGGCTCGCGGCCCAACAGTATGTCCCCAAGCAAAGCGACCGCCCGGAACTCACCACCGGAGACGAGCCTGGGTTCAAACCGATCTTCGACGGCAAGACAAGTTGGACGTGTCAATCCGCAAAGCGTAAGAGTGAGGCCAGGACCGCAACCATAGGGAGCCGTAGACTCCAGCCTAATTCGTAGCACGCAGACGCCGCGAGCTCCTCTTGCTCGGAACACGGGACGAGTCGCATATCTTCAGCGTCGCGGGTAATCTCACTGTCACGGGTTCATCACCCGTCCCGACTTGCTCGATCCGGTTCAGAAGGATCTCGGCGGCGCGGTACCCGATATCGTAGGCCGGTTGCACAACCGTGGTGATGGAGGGCTTGAACAGATCCTCGACGGTCAGCTCATCGAATGTGGCGAACGCGATGTCCTCGGGAGTGCTCAATCCGCAATCCCGAAATGCGCGGAGCACTCCCAGTCCGGTGGGGCCGTTGGTCGAGAAGATCGCGTCCGGCCTGGAGTCCAGCGCACGCAGCCGCGTCCGGCACATGGAAGCGACGTCCTCGGGCCGCAGATTGCCGTGCCAGATCAACTCGTCCTCGGCCGTCAGACCGGCGCGCTCGAGAGACTGCCGGTAGCCGAGAAGGCGCTCTCTTTCGTTCTTGAGAGATTGCGGTCCGGTGGCGATCGCAATCCGCCGATGCCCCACGGAAATTAGATGATCGACGCCTAGCGCGGCCGCGGAGACATCTTCCACCGACACCGAGTCCACCGGGAACTGGTCCGGGATGCGATCGAGGGAAACGATGCGGATGCCGGCGGAGACGATTCCGGAGATCTGGGCCAACGGCATTGGCCCGGCGGCCAGAACCAGCAGAATCCCCTCCACGCGTTGTGAGCGCAACAGCGAAAGAAGCTCCCTCTGACGCGCGTCGTTGTCGTCGGAATTAACGGCGATCAGAGAATAATTCCGTTCGCGCGCGGCGGACTCAGCGCCGCGGATGACTTTCGGAAAGTACGGGATCGTCATGTCGGGAACGATAATCCCCAAGGTCCTGGTCTTGCTGGTTTTCAGACTGCGGGCGACGTGATTGGGGTGATAATTCAGTTGCCGTATCGCGGCCTGTACCTTTCGCCGCAGCTCGTCGCTGACCGGGACCGAACCGGTGATGGCGTGCGAAACCGTGCCCACAGCCACACCTGCCAGCTCCGCTACATCCTTTATGCTGGGCACGGCTATAGTTCCTTGATCCGTATGTTTCGAGACTCAATCTTCATGGGGCCGGTGGTGCGATGTAGTTGGATGCCGATCAACCCGTCCAGCTTGCGCCCGGACTTGTCGTCGTCGATGAGCTGGCTCATCACATGGCCGTTCAGGACCTGGATCAGCGTGTTTCCGCGAGCGATGATGTGCAGTTCGTTCCAGTCCTCGCTTTTGATGAAAGTTTTCAGCTCCGTGTTGTCGCCCAGCGACGCGACGGATCCGGGTTTCTTTCCGTCCCCAATGTATGTGAATTGGCCCCGTAGCGCGAGAAAACCGCGGCCCCTTTCTTCATAGATCTGACCGGTGAATCGCTGCTGCGCGTCGATGTCGGCCTGATAACCCTGCATCACCCACTTGGCGACGTCCGGCCGCTCGATGCTGCGGTATTGGATGCCGCTGTTTCCGCTGTCCGCGCCGGTCAGACGGTATTGTACCTTGAGCTCGAAATCGGCAGGCTTGCCATCGCGCCAGATACAGAAGATGTTCTGCGGCGGCTGGTGGCCGGTCTTGGTCTCACCGATAATCTCCCCATTCTCGACGCGCCAGAAATTCGCGTCGCAATCCCAACCCTTGAAGCTCTGGCCATCGAAGATCTGACGGAAGCCCGTCTCATCGAGCGGCGGGACCTGGTTGCCGCCGCGGCCGCCCCGCCCGGGAGGCTGCTGCGCATGGACTCCGATAGCAAGGGTCAACGGGAGAATCACCGCCGCCAGCCAACGCATACGTTCGAGTTTCATAATTTTCTCCAAAGCGTCCTCTCAGAAAGTCAATATGTCCTTTTTCGCCTCGATCTTCGCTGCGTCAATATTGGGAACCCTCTTCAAATCCTCGATCGACTTGAACAGTCCATTTCTTGCGCGGTACGCAATGATCGCCGCGGCTTCCGATCGTTTCAGCGATAACCGGCTTTCGAATTCGATCGCCGCGGCCTTGTTCACGTTGAGCTTCGGAAGTTGGTCCCTGGGGAAATTCGCCGCGAGATACTCGACGGCGGCGGCGACGTCTTTGTCCGTCGCCCACGCGCCGAGGA
>CATPCN010000161.1 GCA_955652855.1 uncultured Chthoniobacterales bacterium
GCTCGCAGGGTGGCAGCGGCCATTGCCGCCGGCTGTAAGCTCATCCCGATTTTCGGAATGACAACGTAGCGGGGATGCCGCACGGTGATGTCGTTGCGGCGCTCGACGAGGGGTGTCGCCGCGTAACGCGCATAGTCGCCGAACCGCGGGTCGGTGAACGGGAACCACGGCACCGGCGCAATAACCTCGACGTCGACGGGCGCGACGTCGCGCAGGTTGCGAAGGCGCGTCTCGACGAAGATGCCATGGCGGGCGTTGGCAGTGCTCGGATAGAGCGACGTGAGCGTAAGGACCCGCAACCGGCGGGTCCGCGCCGGTGCCGACCGCGCAGGACCGGATGCTTCTGCCGCTTGCTCTCGTTCGGCGATGCCGGGCATCGGCCGAACCACCCTAACCGGTCTTACGCAGCGACGTGGGACGCTCGTGCGCGCCGATGGCCCCGCGCAGAAACGCGTCGAACATGAGCAGCGCCCAAATGGGCGCGCTGTAGTCGCGCGCGCCGCTCTGATGCTTGGCCACGAGGTGTTGCAGGTAATGCGCGTTGAACATTCCCGTGTCCTGCAGTGTGGGACCGAGCAGCACCGCCTGCACGCGATCGCGCAGCGGCCCGCGAAACCAGCTCGCGAGCGGCACCGAAAACCCCATCTTCGTCCGATACAGCACGTCATTCGGCAGCATCGGCGATAGCGCTTTCTTGAAGATGTATTTTCCCTCGCCGCGGCGCAGCTTGAGCGACGACGGAAGCGTCGCCAGCCATTCCACGAGCGGATGGTCCATCAACGGCTCGCGCACTTCGAGTGAATGCGCCATACTCGCGCGGTCGACCTTGGTGTTGATGTCGCCGACGAGATATGTCTTGAGATCGAGGTATTGAATGAGTGCAAGCGCGTCGTCGTGGTTGGCGCGCTCGGCGTGGCGCCGGAACACCTCCAGTGCAGAGTATCCGCCAAGATCGGCGCGAAACGCGTTGCTGAAAAGTTGCCGTCGCATGTCGTCCCGTACAATCGACATGCTGTGGAAATAAGCTTCAACCGAATCGCGCGCAAGTGCCTCGAAGGTCGTCTTCGCACGCAACGTTCGCGGAGCCCAGTCGGCTTTCGGATAGACGCGACCGAGCAGGCCGAACACCGGCCGCCGCAGCCCGAGCGGCAGCGGATCGCGCATCCGTTCTTCCATCGTGTGAAGTTTGTAGCGCCGGTACCCCGCAAAGCTCTCATCGCCGCCGTCGCCGGACAGGGCGACGGTCACGTGGCGGCGCGCGAGTTGGCAGACGCGGTACGTCGGGATGGCGGAGCTGTCCGCGTACGGCTCGTCGTAGAGCCGCGCGAGGTCGTCGACGAGGTCGAAGTCCTCGCTCTCCACGCGGTCGACGTAGTGTCGCGTGCCGTAGCGATCCGCGATCATTTTCGCGTACGCCGATTCGTCGTAGGCGGGATCGGAGAACGCGATCGAGCAGGTGTTGACCGGTTCGCTCGACAGGCCAGCCATCGTCGCCACGACGGCGCTGGAATCGACGCCGCCGGAAAGGAATGCCCCCAGCGGCACCTCCGAAATCAAGCGCAGCTTGACCGATTCCGCGAGCCGCGCCCTCAATTCCTCGCAGGCATCGCCCTCGGTAATCCGGCGGTCGAGCGTGAAGGCGACGTCCCAGTATTCCCGCGGTTTGGGAACCGGCTGGCCGCGCCTGATCATCATCGTGTGCGCCGGCGGGAGCTTGCTCGCGCCGCGAAAGATGGTGCGCGGATCGGGAATGTAGCCGAACGCGAAATAGTCCTCGATCGCGAACGGGTCGATGTCGCGGACGAGCCCGCCGTGGGTGAGCAGGGACTTCAACTCCGATCCGAACAATAACTGCCCGTCGGGCAACAAGGCGTAGAACAACGGCTTGACGCCGAGACGATCGCGAGAGAGAAAAAGCGTTTCCCGATTGCGATCCCATAACGCGAACGCGAACATGCCGCGGAAGCGTTCGACGCAGCCTTCGCCCCACTCTTCCCAACCGTGGACGATGACCTCGGTGTCGCTCTTGGTCCGAAACACGTGACCGGCGGCGGCCAGCTCCGGGATCAGCTCCTGGTAGTTGTAAATTTCGCCATTGAACACGACGCAGACGTTGCCATCCTCGTTGTAGAGCGGCTGATGCCCGGTGGACAGGTCGATGATCGAGAGTCGGCGGTGGCCGAGTCCAATCCCGGGCTCGACGTGGAATCCCGCGTCGTCCGGGCCGCGATGATGCTGGGACTCGTTCATCCGCGCGAGGACGGCGCGATCGATGGTGCGTCGGCCGCGGGTGTCGAAAATGCCTGTGATGCCGCACATAGGTCTTGATGTCCTTTGATCCTCGCTTATCGCGATTCGCCCATCGACAGCGATTGGGCCGCGGGCGATCGCAACAAGCGGTCGTAAAGTCCTTGATAGTGTCCGATCATGGCCTCAACGCTGAATTGCCGTTCGACCCGCGCGCGGCCGGCGGCGCCTGCCGCGCGCGCCACCGCGGGATCGTTCGCCGCTTGCAGCATTCGGTGCGCGAGCGCCTCCGGGTCGGCCGCAGGGACGAGATGGCCGGTGCGTCCGTCTTCCACCAGTTCCGCGTTGCCGCCAACGGCGGTCGCGAGCACCGGCAATCCCGACGCCATCGCTTCCAGGATCGTGTTGGAAATGCCCTCGGCGAGCGATGGCAGCACGTAACAATCGAGCCCGCGGAGCACTGCCGGCACATCGCTGCGCTCGCCGGGCAACCAGATAGCGTCGTCCTGACCTGCGGCGACGAGGATCTCGCGCACCGCCGATCGCAATGGCCCGTCCCCGATCATGATCAGACGCGCGCGGCTCGCCCTGGAATCGATTGCGCGCATACGAACGAAAGCGCGCGCAAGCGTTACGGGGTCCTTTACCGCAGCCATCCGGCCGATGGACCCGACGAGCCAAAGCGCCGGATCGTTGAACGGGCATCCTTCGATCGGATCCCGCGCACTCGCCGGAGAAAAGCGCCGCGTATCGACGCCGTTGTGGATTCGCGTGATGCGCCGCTCGGGCACGCCGATGTCGTGCCGCAGATACCGGTGCAGATCGCGCGACAGCGCGACGTAATGCGAGACAAATGGGCGATAGAGCCGCCGCGCCAGCCGGTTGCGCCGGTTGGATCCCTGGAGATCGGCGACATCCCATCCGTGCTCTCCGTGAAGCCTCACCGCAACGCCCGCGGCCCACGCCGGAACTGTCATTTCCAGCGCCGCCAGGTTGCGCGTGTGCACGATGGCAGGTCCCATTTTTCGCAACAGGTCGTAGACGCGTGGATAAAGGCCGTAACCGTGTCCCGGCCGCTTGTTCATCGCGACGAATGTCACGTCGTCGCGCAGGATGCGGTGCCTGAACTCGGTCACCTCGGTCAGCGCGACAATCGCGTGCCGATACGCGGAGGACGGCAGGTGATTCACGAGGTTCACGACGCCGTTCTCGAGCCCACCGACGTCGAATCGGTGCAGAATGTGCACGATCAACGGCCGTGGATCGGCGGCGTCGCTCATCGGCGCCCTCGGGTTTCATCGAGCATTGCGTCGAGCGGCGCGCCCATGTCGCGCGCGAACGCGTCGATGACGTTGTTCGGGCCGAGGGCGTCGGCCTTGGGCGCGTACATGACGACGACCGCCCCGTCGTCACCCCGGCCGCCGAACCGCGACAGCAACGTATACACCTTCGCCGCGTAATCATTCGAGGTGAGGCGTCCATCGATCCAATACCAGCGAACGGCAATCCAGCTGCGGAGGTCCGGGCCGCGCAATTCCTCATACCGTGCCTCGACCTGGCGGCCATCGAGGAGGATCTCCCGCATGCCACTACCGATTCGAGTCCATTCGCGGTTTTTCGTCTGGTTCGTCGCCACCAGCACGTTTTCCGAGCTGACGAGCTTATTCTCATAGTCCTGGTTGCGGAAATAACCGACGAAGAGCCCAACGCTGCCTCGGTCATTGCGAAATTCCTGGCGCAGCGTCGCCGACGAACCCTGAATGTGCGGTTCCCAAGACATCAGCCGACCCGCGCGCGCCGTCCAGCCGTTTGCGTTGGCGAGCCGTTCTAGGATTGGAGGCGACGCACGATCGATGCGTTCGATCGCTTGAAACAGGAGCGGCCACAACGCCGTGACGATTGCGACCGCGGCAGCGGCACGCAGGAATGCCCAGCGCGGCGGCGCTGCCGCGTTCACCATTGATTCGAGCGATGCCGTCATCGGCTTCGGCGCCAAGCCCTCGCGAAACCGGGCCCCCACCATAAACATCACCAGCATGACCACGCCGAAGAACAGCCACCCGTAGATCAGATGATCGACGCCCACGGCGAGTCGGTTGCTCGACAGGTGTCCGATCATGACGATCATATAGGCGCGAATCCAGTTGGCGACAATGGGGATCGCAATGGCCGCACCGACGAACATTAGACGCTTGCGCAGCGAATGAAAGCTCAGGTATGCGTAGAGCGCGCCGACCATCAAGGACGCGATCAGATAGCGTACGCCACTACATGCTTCGACGATCGACCAGGTACCGGACGGAATCACCAACAGCAACCCTTCGCGGTACACCGGGATGCCAGTGAGCCGTAGCGCAGACACAGTGAAATCAGCTGTCCATTGCATGAGCGTCGGCAGCATGAATTCGCCGATTGGAACCGCGAAAAAAAGGAACCCGAGCGGAAATGCCAGCTGCCGCGCGACTTGCGTGCCGAGGATCGTGGGAACCGATAGCACGAGCAAAGCAGTCAATGCGAGTTGCGACACCGCATTGACGGCGGCCAACTGCGCGAGCATCCACGCTAAGCCAGCCGCCGCCAGCGGCAGGGTCCACCCCAAGACGGGTCGCGGCATGATCGATCGCAACGCGGCCCGTTCGCGCCAAATGAGCCACAACACGATGGGCGGCACGACAAAACCGTGAGCGAAGGTTTCCGAGCGCGACCAGATCGCCGCCATCCGCATTCCGGTGTCCCAGTACCAGGCAAGAGTCCAAACCAACGCAAACACGGCGGGCCACGCCGCATCGCGCCACGAACGGGCCGGACCGATCACGACCATCGGCGACGTGGGAGATCCGAGCGAAACGGGGTCGCGCTTCATCCGGACCCTGTCTTCGTCGCCGGCGCACGATCGCGGCACAAGCCAACCGCGAGCACGAGGTAGAGCAGACTCTTCATGCTGGTCAACCGAGGTTGCGCACGATCATCGGACCGAGCGCATTCACCATCGGGCGCGGCAGCCGCCGCCATAGCGCGATGAACGCGGCGTATTTCGGATTCAGCGGATTGTTCTCCGGCACGCTCGCGCGCGTGAGCAGCCGATACTCGTAGTGGAGCGGCGCAGGGTCGAAGCCCCAGTTCGACTTGAAATCGTAGGAGCCGGTGCCGCGCTTGCTCCTGCCGTAATCGAAGACACGGATCCCTCGCTCGCCGGCGCGGCGCATCAACTCCCAATACTTGAAGTCATTGGCCGCCAGCTCGCGCGCAGCGGTCGTGTCGCCGGCGTAATAC
>CATPCN010000162.1 GCA_955652855.1 uncultured Chthoniobacterales bacterium
AGACCGAAAGTGATTCAATCCCCATAGAGCGTGGTCCGGCTCAGTTCAACGCATTCTATCCGCAGTGCTCCGGCCAGAATCTTGGTTCGTGCTACGAGCATTGATCGCCGGAGCACTGCGGATAGAATCCTAGACATTATGTTTTCCGTAACATAACGGATCGAGCACGAGACCGTCCGGGTCCGAGAACGTTTCCACGAGCGGCAGGAGCACCGAAAGTGGCTTCTGCGTCGGGTGTAGCTTGTTCCCGGAATAAGTCCAGTCGATGACATCACCGATGGTATCCTGGGGCGCTCGCGGGTAGCCCTTGGCAAGAAGGTGAGCACATTCGTGCTGGTAGCGCAGGAAGCGAGTGCTCGACGTGTAACGCTTCGGGAAGGCAAGATGGCCCACGACACGAAATCCGGCCTCGCGATACGCGGACGCGAACTTGTCTATATGCGCCCAGCCATAGAAACAGATGCAAAAGCTGTTGCGCTTGAGCGCGCGGTAGAGTTCCGCAAAAGCGGGCTTCAGCCATTTGAACGAATCGTTCGGGATGATGCGTCCGTCGCTGCAACGATACCGTTTGACGTAGGGCGGGTCGGTAAGCACGAGGTCAACGCTTGCGGCGGGAAGTTGCGGCAGAATGTCAGTGCAATCGCCGTGAATGATGGTGTTGCAGTAGATGGTCAATGGGAAGATTCCTTATTCGTAGTCAGTTGAATTGAGGGGATTGCGGGGCGGCGATGAGGCCGCCCCGTTGGAGATCGCTTACGCGGCGGCCTCGCCAGCCTGGAGACGGTTGATCTCCGTGTGCGCCTGGTCGGCCAACTTCGCCAGCGTGAGCAAATCGCTCGCGTCGTAGCTGTGGGTCGAGTGCCACTCGCCGTTGCCGTCGCGGTAGCGCCGCTCGAAACTGACGCTGTGGAATTTGCCTTTCTCGGTCACGCGTTCCCAGATGGTCGCGTTGATGAGTCCGAGACGGAGCTTCGCCACAGGGGGCTTAGCGGTTTCGCTGGACAGAGCTTTTTTCGAAATCTTGGTAGCCATAATGTTTCTCCTTTTCGTTTAAGGAGGCCGCACCATGCAGCCTCTCTATGGCACCGTGTCCGCAGGCGGTACAGCGAGCGGGTCATAGGATTTTGTTTCGCGAGGAGGGCGTAGCCGGGGAAAATCCGTCATTGACCCTAGCGAGTGACGACTGCAACGTGCCTCATAGAGATGGCGTGCAATGGTGTTCGGCTGGATGGGAAAAGGAGACTGTAACTACACATCGAAAAAGGGTGTGCTAGGGAACGGAGCCACAGCGGGGAGCCACGGTATTTTGGACTCTTTAACGATTCGGGGGCCGGAGCATTGAGGGCATGAGGATATCCAATATGAGACGGCTATGCGGTACTCGCCGGATGAATCGCGCACAAACCGGTGCAGAGAATGTCGGCTGATGAGTGCAGGCGTTGTGTGTTCGAGGAAGATAGAACCGTGAGGCCCTTCGGCATCAAAGTCGGGGCCAAGCCCCTGGGGATGGACGAGCCGGTGAACGTCTCTTGAAAGGTTGGGGGTACCTGCGTCCCCCTTCCAGAACGAGAGGTTTTTCGCCTAATCATGATCGTCGTCGTTTGTTCGATCTGTTGGCTTTGAGGCTTTGCCTTTGCGAGAAGCGGGTTTGGGACGGCGGACATTGATAGCTGCTGCATCAAGGGTGTTCTTGATGTGGGCAGCATAGAATTTCTCGATCATCTCGACGCTAGTGCGGCAATTCTTAGCGATCTGATAAATGTCCGCGCCTTCCATGAGGCGCATGCAAATGTACGTATGACGAAGGCTGTATGCGGTGCGCCGGTTGCCGTCGCGATCTTTCTTGAGTTTGGTGCGGTTGAGGACACCGTTGAAGAGCTTGATGTGATTGCCTGGAAAGACAGAATCAGTGGGCTGTGGGAATTTAACTTCTTCTTTTACAGGAGCGTCGTCCGTCTCGCCTCTGCGGCGGCGCGCCCGCTTGCCCTGAGGGAGGCCGGGCAAAGTACGCCCGAGCAAGCGTTCATATGGCCTCACAGCGCTCGGCATACTCTTGCAGTACCCGACGCCGCGTTTCCCGCGGACTTCGATTTCCAGAATTCGATCACCGGTCGCCTCATCTTCGACGATGGTCACGTCCCGGTGTTGCAGGTTCTTCGCTTCATCCGGGCGCAGGCCCGTATTCGCCATGAAGAGCACGTAGTCGTGGACCTGCTCTGCATTCCATTTGTAATGGTCGTGGAACGGTTTGCGCGCGTATGCGCGAGTCGCTTCATAAAGGGTCTTGTATTCCGCAGGGCTGAACCATGGGCGATGCACGATCTTTCCCTGGGTCTTATACGGCGGGGAGAGATCGGGAAGATGAGATAGCCAGCCGTGGCGGATGGCCGTTTTTAGCACTTGCCTAATAGTGACGATCTCATCGTGAATCGTGCTGCGCGCGGGGGATTGTGCATCCTCCGGCTTCTGGTCGGGCAAAACGCGCTTCTGTTGAGCGCGATGCACGCGATATTCCTGGACCTTGCCGGCGGTGACTTCGGCGAGCTTCAATTCACCGAAGAAGGGCAACAGATGAAGGCGAAGGCGAATGCCGTAACCTTCGATCCATCTTTCACTGCGCTGGCCTTCGGTGATGATCGAGTATTCCTTAAGGAACTGTTCGGCGGCTTTTGCGAAGCTGCGTCCCGTCGTCAGTACACCCGCGCGTTCTTTGCCGCGCAAGGTAATATACCAGTCGTCTGCGACATCCTTTGCGAGTGACAGGCTATCCTCTTTGGTGCTCTTTCGATGCTTCTTGCCCTTGAGGATGTCAAGGGCGGAATGAAAGTTTCCCACCGCGGCGGAGTAAAAGGGGACCACGCTGGGGCGCCGCGGAGCGGCGAACACAGTCGTGCTGACTGGTGGGCCGGACGGATAAAACG
>CATPCN010000163.1 GCA_955652855.1 uncultured Chthoniobacterales bacterium
GTCGAGCACGGTGCCGCGGAACACTACCGATTGGCCGCTCATTAGCGTTCTCGCGTCAGAGTTTAGCTCCGTCGTAACACAGGTGCAGCAGAAGCCTGGCACTGCGACTGAAAGCATAAAGCTGAGGCGAACCAAACGCCTGGTAGTGGCTCAGTTTGAATTTTCATCGTCCAAAAGCGCGACGATGTCTTCGATCTCCCAAAGTCGATTCGTGACGCCAGCAGCCATTGCCGGAGTAACTTTCAACGTCTGATGGATGCGCACGAAATTGTAGTGCATCATGTGAAGCGCGATTGCAGCGCAGTGATTCTCGATCTTTTTTGAAAACGCATTCGTCAATCTCGTGAATCGGCGCATGCCCATTCGCATCGTCAAATTTGCGCGCTCGATATAGCTGGTGCTCACGTGCTCAGGATCAGGATAGCCCGTTACCGCGTGACGTTCGCAGCCAACGCACTCAGCGGGGCTGTAGCGCTTCTGACCCTCAGTCGTACTGCTGTAGATCTTCACAAGCTGGGCATAGTCCACATCACCCCTAAACGCGCTCTCGACAGCTTTCAGGTAGGCATTGAGTCCATCGCTGGTTAGCTGAATCCGATCAGCCAAACGGTCAGCAAGATCATTAACGAAGATTCTGGCAGTTGTACCGTCACGAGGTCCGACGATCCACGATGGAATCAATTTCGTGTCGGCATCAATTGCCGCCCAGGTCCAAGCATCGCCAGCGGAAGGGTTCTTAGCGGCGATCTCTGGCGTCACGTTCTTTGCCTTGGCATAACAGAATGCCCAGCACTCATCGACATGTACCCGCTTGCATTCCAGATTTCGGAAGGTGCGATCTTGGTACTCTACACACGCCGCGCCCAGTTCGATGAGAAGCTTGTCAATCGTATTCCGCGCAATTCCGGTGATTCTGGAGGTAGCTCGCATGGAGCAACCATCCACCAAGCATCGAACTACCGCCACTCGGTCTTTCATGCTCAGTTGATTCATACTGAACATTATACTTGACGAATTTGCACGCGTCAAGCATTATGTTCAAATAGAATACGGCCCACTGCCAGTAGTCTTTCAACCGATACACTACCCCACCTGTCGATACTAGAATGCCGGACCTTAGATTGTTCTGAGGCGAAAAATGGTTTATACTGATAAGTTTGCTCTTGCTCGCTGCGCCATACGGTATATACTTGTTATGTGTATGCACCACGTCGGCACCGTGCGTCATCCAATTTAACGAGGGGGTCCACCCATGGACCTGAACGTTAACGCCTTCCGTATCGTCAAACATCTTACTACTGAAAATAAAAAAGAAGACATTCGCTCGGCTGCTGGCAGGACAGCGGGTAAGGTCGGTGGCTTGGCAAGAGCCAAAAAGCTCACACCAGAACGGCGCAAGGCGATTGCCCTGAAAGCTAATAAGGCTCGGTGGGCCAACAGAAATACATAGTCTTTTGGAAGAATCAGACTGATAGAGGTGAAAATCTTAATGAACCCGGCTGTGACGCTGGAGCAGCGAAAAATGGCGCCCGTTGGGCTGGGAGAACTCCTTGCGTTCGTAGGGTTACCGTCCAACAGATCCGCACGGGAACTTTCAGGGAAGGCTGAAGACCTATTCAAGGGCATCACGGGGCTTCTTGACGACCTCCTGAAAAATGCGATTGATAAGCGTACTGGTCCCGACTTCACCGCTGCGCGCGGTGAAGACTTCGCGAAGTATTTCAGCATTGTTCGGGCTTTGTCTAGCTTGGTGCATGTTATCGTCCCTAAGCCCGTAATCGAACAACTCATAGGGGAATCCTTTTCAGAACTCGAAGCGGAACTAAGGGAACAAGGGCTTGCCAGATTTGGCACCGCCGCACGTGACCAAGCAGTCTTCACGGTGTGGACACTCCGGAAGATTAGCCGTCTGATCTCCAAGATCGCAAAGAGCGACCCTCTTTCCGAAGAAGCCAAAGCCACTGATAGAGAGTTCGGTAACGAGTTCTCGTTTTATGCCATATGGGCTCAGTTTCACCTAGACTGCTTGGTAGCATCAATTCGATATGACAGAATGATCCGTCCTGAGGTTCTCATGGAAATATGCGATGGTCTCAGGGCTGCCGTAAACGCCTACGGGTTAATTCGTCAAGCCGTCGAATTGAGAACGACAAACGCAGAAGAACCCTCCGCTGCGCCTTATGTTTGGGATGACGAGGACCAAATTCTCTTGGATTCATCAATGCGCGAAATGGAGACGTTGGTCTTAGAGGACGATTCCGCGTGGAGCGAGAACGAGGCTAAGGCCATCAGTTGTAAGAAGCCTATCGAAATCGAAATAGAGCGAAAGAGCGCTGAACCAACTCCAGCCTTTGGTACCCATATTAGAGAAGGCATTGAAATCGTTAAAGATTGGATCCAGAACCCCAAACCAAAAGAGTAAGACAGCCGGCGAGATTTAGTGCTAAGGAGCGCTGGAACTTTGTCGTTAGGGCCGTCGTATCCATCATCGTTCTTACAGTAGCGTTATTCGTCATCCTCAGTGGTTCCTATCCAGACGCCACTACAAAATGGGCGTATGGGATAGTCGGATTGATTGTCGGGTATTGGCTCCGCTGAGAGATTCCTACTA
>CATPCN010000164.1 GCA_955652855.1 uncultured Chthoniobacterales bacterium
AATATCGACCGCAACCGGTTCGCTGCCCATGCGAAAAAACGGCCCGCTCTCCGCAAAGTCGGCAAAGGTGAATCCCTCAAGCGGTGCCCCGAATTGCACCAGCGCCGCATGAACCGCCTTCGCGTTCCCGGTGTCAGCTTTAACCAAAATGTCGAGGTCCTTTGTAGCGCGGGGCTGCGCGTGAATGGACACGGCGTAGGCTCCCACAATGAGGTACTTAACGCGGTGCGCGTTCAAAACGGACAACAGTTCTTTGTAGTCTGGGTACATCCGGGGCCGCGCCCTTCATCGCATACAAGGCTTGGGTGAGTTCGGAAACCGCATCCGTCCGCTCATGCACGGGCCGACTTTGCCAGTAGCGGTATTCCTGCGCCTTGATGCCATCAAGCTCGGCGACACTGGCGTATTTGCGGATGGTCTTGTCCACGCGTTCCGGTTGTACCATTTGGAGGGCGACTTTTGCAACTGATATTTGAGACTTGCAAGCGCCTGATTTCACGGCGGGGGCCGCCAGTCTCAAAACTTACCCTTTGTGAGACTGCCCGCCGCTGGCGGGGGCGTCCCGTATTACGACCTCCGATAGTGGTAAACTACTAGCCATTTCCAAACGGCTGGAAATTGAGGAGATTTTTTACATGCGCTTTCACGTTTTGCTTTTGGCGGTCAGCTTCGTTACCCTTACAGGGCAGGCCTATGCACAAGAGGGCAGTGGTTGTGCCGAGGCGCTGGTAATAGCCACGTACAACCGTAGCCAAATCGACCATGATGATTGGCGGCTGGCCTCGTACGTGACCGAAAACGAGTACAACACCATCAAGCATGATGCGGGTGTCAATGCGGTGATTTATGGCGTCCCGGTCGGCGCAAGCTACTCGGACTATCAAAATCGGGCCTCGGAAAGAACGAATTCCTATAAAGAATCGCTGACGCATGATCAAGCCATCAATGTTATGTGGACGGGCTTAGACCCGAATGCGGCAAACGCATATTCGGAGTGTTTAAAGGCCAAAGTCTTCAATCAGCCCGGCCTGCATCTGGCGGTGAAAGCAGCTACGAAAAATCAGGTCTCCATTCAAATTGTGTGGACAGCGATAGGCGACGAACCACGCAATGCTGCACCGGAATGGTCATGGAAGGGTGCTAGTTTTTCTTCACTGCCCAAGTCTGTTCCATCAGGATCGCGTATTGTTGTCCTGCCGCGTCCCAAAGACCAACAAATCTTAGCAGCAAACTTTAAGGGGCATGCGGATCAACTCGTCATCGATCCTTACCCACCTCCGCCAACAAAAGCCACCTATCGCCCTGAAGTAACGTCGGAAGAATACAGGTCACCGGAAATCATCGGATGGGGCAAGAACTGGAGCGCTCCTTACGCGCTATGCACGCCGCAGAAGCCCGCTGACTGGACCATCGTAAGAATTTATGACTTTCACTTGGAAAGTGCGACTGAGAGAGGCAGTTGCGGGGCCTATACAACGTGTGGTGGAACGAATACCGACACGCTAACGCACGCCTGTAGAATCGTTCAGGTGCAAGGTCATGACGAAAATAGATTTGATGGCTATGGCAAGGCGGTCGCCGTGTTCCATGTGGAGTGGAAACATCAAGTCAAGAACCAGTAGAGGCAAAGGAGATGGTTCGTGGGTCGTTACGGGTGCGCACGATGGGGTCGGCAAAGAACTTCCCGCCATCAATGGCAGGGGCTTTGAACTCGTTCAGAAAAAGAACGGCAGGTGGCGTTTTATAGCTACTCGCGAGATGGTTGTGTTCAGCGGCAAAGAACCATAAAACCAGTTTTTCGCGTGTTGCACAAAGGACCCTTTATGCAAACGTCTGAAGCGAGTTACACAATGAATTACCAACACGTCTCTATGCCTGCCAATCGACCACGGCGAATGCACACGGTCGCGAAAGCTATTTCGAGGCCTTCGCGGTTGATGACCCCACGCGGCGCACAACAGCAGGTATCTGGCGCTTTGATCGGTCTTCCGGCGAGGGAAAGGTGGCCGGAATCAGGGATAGCGAGGTGCACAAAGACATTTACACGGTGTCCGACGAAGCCGCCAAACCGGATACTGGGATCGAAAGCCTTCTCGGCACACTTGAAGGCGCCTTCGGTAACGCGCGGAAGTTTCTGCTGGACACGCACAACATTCTGCACAAGCGGGTGACGCTATCGAAAGAGCAATGGAGTGGCTTAGGATAATGGAAGTTGGTGAACTCCGAAATATCGAAGACGCTATCAGGATCGGCGCTGACCTCCGGCACTGCTGGTTTCGCGGCCACTTAAGGATCATCGGCTCCCTTTTTCCGAGTGTGCATCGCGAGCCGTTCTGTTCTGCACGCGAGGACATCGAATTCTGGGCAGGGCAGCGTTTCCGCCTGAGAGCCCCATCTTATAGCGGCGACCTGCCAAAGTGGGATGATTATGTCTCATGGTTGCTCCTCATACAGCACCACTGTGTTCCGACACGACTGTTGGACTGGACCGAAAATGTACTGATAGGACTATACTTCGCGGTGTCCGGTTGCGAAGACGAAGACGGTGGGCTGGGAGATTCCGAGGTTTCTGAATTGAGCGCGGGCGGACATACGACTTGTGCGTGAGTTCCCGTCAACCGGCCCTCCGAAGCACGTCCTCAACCGCCTCGGGATGTTTGGCGATCACCGCCAGCAACACGCGAGTCGGCGCGTCCGGGCGCGATCGGCCCTGTTCCCAGTTGCGCAAGGTGGCAGGCGGGAGGCCAAACTTGTTGGCGAACTGAGCCTGGCTCAATCCCATTCTCGTCCGCACTGCGCGCACGTCGACTTCCGGCACTTGAACCAAGGTGACGCGGACCTTGTCGTTCTCGCCACGCGTCCACGCGATCGCCTGCTCTAGTCCCTCGATGATGCGCTGGCCGGCCGTCAGCCGCTTCCCCGGACGGCGGGCCGACGCTCTTTTCACGGACCGCTTCGTTTTCGTCTTAGTGGTCAATGCCTCCTCCTATTTCTTTGCCTGATACCCAGCCACCAGGATCGGAACCCGCCACTTCATGG
>CATPCN010000165.1 GCA_955652855.1 uncultured Chthoniobacterales bacterium
ATTGCCGCGTCCGTGCGGCGACTCTCTGCCTCCTCGAGGGTGAGGAGGTCCACAGCGAAATCGCGCTCCCGAAGACGATGCGCGATCTGATCGAGCAGCAGAACATCGTTCGATAGATGACGGCCGGGCGAGTATTGCCTTTCCCGGTATAATCCCAGCAGCCGTTTCATACCGCCGTGCGCCGGAGAAATTCTTCCGCGGTCCGGATATCGCCGGGACGATCGACATCAATCGAGCGCGCAATGGGAATGCCCGCGACGTAATAGCCACGGTCGAGCAGACGCCCGAGAAAAGTTCGCAGCGCATCGACTCCTTCACGCCGGGCTGCTTCTGCTTCTCGGAGAATCGAGCCGCGAATCGCATACAAGCCGGCAGTGGCGTGATCGGAAGGCGCGGCCGCTGCCCCGATTGCGATAATGCGTGAGTTGCCCGGCGCGCATCGCACCAGGAGCGGATTCTCGTCGTTGCCCGGCGAAGTGAGCGCAAGGATCACCGCCGCCTCTTCGTGCCGCCGCGCTTCGGCAATGAACCGAGCGTAAGTTTGCGAGCCGACGACGGTATCGACAGTCGAAAGAAGAAAGGGCCCGTCGTCGCCATCCGCTGCGAGCGTTTCCACCACGCGAAGAAAACTGTGCATCGAAGATGGCGTGGTCTCGACGATCCAGCGAATCGCGAATGGCCACTTCGATGCGGTAACATGATCGCGAACGGCGAGAGAATCGTCGTTGATGATCACGATCACTTCGGACACGCCGGCCTCTGCCATTGAGATCAAAACGCGCTCGATCAAGGTCTGGCCGTCCACTTTCACGAGCGGCTTGAACGCAGATTGTGTGCGCAAGCGTTCCCCGCGGCCAGCGGCAAGCAGACCCGCTTTCAGCACGGGCTTGTTCGAGGTCGTCACGCGAGCGCTACTGAAGGTGGACAATGCGGCGGGGAGATCCGCGAGTTTGCGGAGATGCAGATCGACGAGCCGTGGTTCGGGACATTCCCGAGGTTCCGTGCCTTGGAGCCAAGCGGTTTTCATCCCAGCCTTTTTCGCCGGACGCACATCGCGAGCGAACGAGTCTCCCACCATCATCATTGTTCCAGGATCGCCGCCGAGTTTTTCTACGGCGTGGATAAAGATCGCGGGGTCCGGCTTGTAAAGTCCCACTCGACGCGAATCGACGATCACCGATAAGTACGTTGCGTACCCAAAATCGGCGCACAGTTTCTCGACGTTGCCGCAGCCGTTGGAAATCACCCCTAGTTCAAAACCACGCTCAACCAGGCTCGCGAGTAATTGTGCGTTCGCCGCGGCTGCCTCGCGGACCGGCGCGGTGAAACCTTCGACGAGGTGTCGTTCCAGCTTTGCGTCCTTTAACCCAAGATGGGCAAGCTGCCA
This sequence comes from uncultured Chthoniobacterales bacterium, assembly GCA_955652855.1. The sequence goes on from CATPCN010000165.1 coordinate 1,388, forward strand.
GTTCACGTGAAGCTCGATCATCTGCGCCAAATCGGACGAAGCGATGTCGTCGTCCAGAGCCGACTGCCGTTCCGCTTCGGCAAACGCGCCGCGAATCGCATCGCGCGGGAAGTCCGCGCCGAAATCTCTATAGAGCGAGAAGAAACGATCGAGCCAATGCAAACCATCGCCGTCGAGGGTGCCGCCCATGTCAAAAAAGATCGCGCGAATCATCGATTAATCGGTCACAGGCTGGCGCGGAATCTGCGGTCCGCGCTCCGCTGCCAAAGCCAGAGTGCGACTAACGCCAGGTTCATTGGCAGCAAAACGAACGCGAAAAATAGATCGATCCGGTGCAGGCACACCAATACACCGATGGCATAGAACCGCGTGTTGTCTCCGAGCAAATTCCAACCGCGCACGGGCCCATAAAAACACTCCCGATACTGAGCCCGGTCGTTCTCGCGCACAACGCCTGCTATCGATCGCGTCGCGAGCGCGTCTTCCACCTCGGCATGCAAACCGATCAACCATCGTTGCGTCATTAAGTATCCACAGAAAAGCCCTCTGAACGACGACGACGACACCTTTGCGGGATCGCTACCGGGCACGCGGCCTTCTCCCACAACTGTCATATAGGCAGTTCGATGATAATCATACATCTGCGCCTGCGCCGCGTTCGCTATTCCCGCCAACACCATCCAAATAAGAATGGTGCCACTTCCGCCGCGATGCATGACGCCGGCAGCGATTGCGATGTAGATCGCGCCATGCGTGACGTAGCCACCGCCGCCATCGAGAACGCGGCCCAACTCCGTGACCTGCCCGGTCATTCGCGCGAGCTGACCGTCGGCCGAATCGATGATGCCGTGTCCGATCAGGAGCGTGAAAGCGAAGAGTCCGAGGCGTTCATCGTAGAGCATGGCGCCGCCCGCGACGCCGGTGAGAGCGCCGAAGACCGTAAGTTGTGTCGGACTCATCCGGAGCGCGGCCGCGCAGCGGGCGACGATGAACCCGAGCGGGCGAAAAAAATAAACGTCCGCGAGCTCCTCGATTTCGAAGGCTTTGAAAGCGAGACCCTGCGCAAGAACAGGCTGGCCGTCACGAGGCGTCACAAGGCCGTTGGTAGTACTCAGATTCTCCGGTGCTGCAACGTCATTTCGGTCTTGCACATCGGGCCGCCGCCGCTGAAATCAACCGGTAGTGCCCCGGATCGAAATCATCCGTGTCGGTTCGCATGCGGAACGCGACGCCTTCATCAAATTCCCGTGGCGGATCTATGCGAATGATCTCGCGTGGGTGCCCCCGCTCCTGCTCGAGCGGAAAGAGTTCCTCAATCGCGAGAAGCATCCGTTTTATGAGCACGGCGATGCCGTGCTTTTTCTGGCGCGCTCCGGTGGCGAAATCCTCGG
>CATPCN010000166.1 GCA_955652855.1 uncultured Chthoniobacterales bacterium
GCAACATGGTCAATTCGGCTGCGCCTCCAGTCGTCTGGCAATGCATCGGCCCACGGCGCCAAGGCGTGGGTCTCGGCGTCAGACCTCAACGCGTCAGCCTCTCCAATATCTTCTCCGCCTCTCTTTCGAGCTTCCAGAATTCGGCTAGTAGGTGCCCTGTCGGTTGAGGTGACTCGTAACGGAAGAAATACTTCGCTGGCAGAATCTCTTAACCGAGTTGCGGACTATCGGTCCAGCTGATGATTGGCTTGCCGATCTCCCGCTGCAGGAACGCCTCGATGTCATCGCCGTCCGGAATGTATTCGTCGTCTCTTACGTAGTGGCGATGGGTCCACTCCACGAAAAGGACGTCCGGCTTTCTCGATAGCAGTTGCTTAACACGAGCAGCAACGTCATCCGTCGGGCGGAGCTCCAAGCATTCGTCCTGACCGGAGGACGTCAGCACCTGAAATCGCAGGTCGCTTTGGTAAAACTCCATCTCCTTCGCTACATTCGCAGCAGTGAAGGCCTTCTCGAACGGTTCAGTGAGTGTCGCGGGCTGGTCATTCTCATCGAGCTGCCACGTGACTACGCTGACTCTGTGGTAAGCGAAGTCCTCGCGCCGAAAGATCTTGACGTGATCGTCGCCTTGATCCACGGTCCAACCCTTGCGATACTGCTCCTCAACCCATAGGCGGTGAGCGTCCGTCATGCGGTTGCGCTTGTTCCCGAACGCCTTCGGCTCCTTCTCGAACTGGTCGCGCGCATCAATCAGCATCACCCGGCCCCGGTGCGCCGGCGGCTTGTCGTTGCGCAAGAGCCAGACATACGTAAAGATGCCTGTGTTGTAGAAGAGCTGGTCGGGCAACATGACGACAGCATCAAGCCAGTCATTCTCCAAGATCCAGCGGCGAATCTCGCTTTCACCTGACCCGCAGTCGCCATTGGAGAGTGGGGAGCCGTTAAGGATGATCGCGATGCGGCTCGCACCTTTCTCAAGCGGCTTCATCTTGGCCAACATTGCTTGTAGGAATAGCAGTGCTCCATCGGTTACGCGGGGCATCCCGGCCTTGTATCGTGTGGTCCCGAGCTTCTTCGCCTCCTGCTCGTATCCATCCTTACCACCCCATGTGACGCCAAACGGTGGATTGCTCAGCATGAAGTCGAAACTGAACTTGGATTCGGGCAGCTGATCCCCCGCCTCCCGACTATGCGGGTCGTGAGGTATAAGTGAGTTACCGAGATATATCTTGGCCTGCTTGTCGTTCTTGATGAGCAGGTCCGCCTGACAGATGGCGTAGTTGGTTGGGGAGAGCTCCTGGCCATGGAGAGTCACTAGCTTGTCGACCCTTTCCTGCTCGTCTGTTGTATTCGCCCGGTCGAGTAGGTGCTCCTTAGCCACTGACAGCATGCCCCCGGTTCCGCATGCGGGGTCGTAGATGGAGAGGTGGTGGTAGGGGATCGGGATATCCAACAACTCCACCATCAGGCGGATGACCTCGCGTGGAGTGAAATGCTCTCCGGCCTCTTCGCCGCTCTGCTCCGAAAACCGCCTCAAGAGCTCCTCGTATATGTAGCCCATCTCAAGACCAGAAAGGCGACTCGGACCGAGGTCTAGCTCCTTGTATTGGTTGATGATCGGAGCGAGACGGTTGTTCTTTACCATGACGCCAATCGTTGCCCGGTAGTTCAGATGCTCAATGATCTCGTCGACGTTCTTCGAAAAGCCATTTATGTATGCGCGGAAGTGGTCCTCGAGGAGCATGTGATCTTCGGCGTAAATCTTGCTGAGCGTCCAGGCCGTAGTGTTTGAGAAGGGAGCCTGTTTCGGGTTGAGCTCCAGATCTTTCACCAACTTGTCCAACTCGGCATCGGGTAGGTCAGGTCGCCTGACCATGATCTCAGCTCGCTTGGCGGCCCGCCACTGAAGGAGCACGCACTCTAGTCGCCGAATAACGATGATGGGCAGGATAACGCCCTGGTACTCGTACGCTTTGAACTTCCCTCGCAAGCGCTCGGCCGACTTCCATATATCGTCGGCGAGATTGTCGAGCGTCGATTTGTTGCGGCCGACCGCGGGCTGCGCTCCTCCCGCGACGACTGGATCAGTTGCGGTCATAGCTGAGCTGAATCATCGCCTGGGCCGGCAGTAGGTCGGCATCTGAATCGACGACGATCTCAATGTTGCCAGTGCCAAAGTGACCGATGTTGGTGACGTCTCGCGTGAACCCCGGCTGGAAGGTCACGTCCGATACCGGCAGCTTTACGTATACCGATACCTTGCGCACTTGTGGCGACACCTCTACGCAAGCAAAGTTCTTGAACCGCTTGAACGCGACGTACAGCTTGGTCGTCTTCATCTGCACATCGTCGCCCAAGCTCAGCATGTACGCCTTTATGGACTCGTACCATGACTGCACCTCAGCGTCGGCGGCAGCCAGATAATCCATTACGGTCTTATCAGCGACCACACCTTTGGCTTTGCCCACCGCCGGGACTGCGCCAGTAAATGCCGCATTGACCAAATCAAACATAAGCAGGTCAGCGTCGAAATGCCGATAGCGAATCAGGCTGATGTTTCGGTTGATCTGCTGGACTGCGTGCTCGTCGTACTTCGTGAAGTCACTCGCGATACAGATAAGTCGCGGATTCAACCAATCTATCGCCTCTGCGGCCTCTTTACCCAGTCGCTTGAGGACGTGCAGTTCGAATTCACCCTTGTGGTCCATCAGCCAGTCTAGATAGAACAGTCCCTGGTTGATGACGTTCTCGTTGATGGATCGTTTGTACTCGATAATCACGGGAGAGCCGTCCTCGTCGATTCCGAGGGTGTCAATTCGCCCGCCGTGGACCGTGCCCGTTGAGAATTCGGACGCAAGGAACCGCACCCCCAAGAGGACATCTAGGTTCGTCTCAATGAGTGACTGGATGTGCTTCTCCAACGTCGCAATATCTGCGTGCAATTCGGAAACGCCGTGCGCAGTTGTGCGGAACAACTTGATATCACCCATGGTTGTTCGCCGGGACCGCAACCGCCGCCGGTGGAGGAGCGTTGCCATTCGGAAGCACGAAGCGTGCACTCTCCATTCGGAGCATCACAAACGGTGTCACGAACTTGACGTCCATGCCGATGCAAGCGTTGGGAATTTTTATCCGCTTGAGGGAGTCCGAGAATATCTCGTGGGTCACTACAACCACGTCATGAGCATGCGCATGAGCGACCAGGTAGTAGTCCGCTCCCGCCAGGAATGCGTTGACTGCGCCCTGCTCGTAACCCTGGGCGTTCGCCCAGGTACTCACATCCCGCAAGCTGGGGACGACGGCGGCGTCCGGCCGCAGAAAGAAGGTGTCTGGTTGCGCGCGCGCCCAGTCGGCCAGATCGTCGCCGCCGCCGACGAGCTCATCTTGAACCTTCTCATTGCTGAAGACGATTCCGTCGTGGTTGGACCGCTCGAGCCATTCCCAAAAGGCAGGACAGAAGTCGAACCCGTAATGCCGGTTCTTCGCCTCGATTAGGACATTGGTGTCCAGCAGATACTGCGTCATGCGACGCCGAGGCGTTCAGCGAGCTCGTTGAATGTTGACTGCTTGCGAAAGCCGAGCATTTGCAGAGCATCACGCCGCAGGGTGTTCCCCTCGAGTGTGCTAGCGATCACTGCTCTTGCGAACCGTTTGCTCACTCGGACAGGCTGAGTGTTATAGAAA
>CATPCN010000167.1 GCA_955652855.1 uncultured Chthoniobacterales bacterium
CCACCTGCGCCGTATCGACCGAGATGGTTTCTTCGATCCCCTCGGGAAGGAACCGCCGGACCGCAAAGTACAAGCTCGGAAAATTCGCCAGCTTCTGGCGAAGCTGCGATTCGGCCGCTTCCGCATCGTCGCCGCTGAGCGGCTTCAGCTCCACGGGGACCTCGGCATAGTGTCCGCCCCACGTGTCATCCGCCTGCTCTGCGCCGATCTGTTGCGCGACCGAGTTGACAAACGGCTGGGTGTGCAGATCGCGATTCAACGCGTTGCCCATCCGCATGGTCTCGCGGATGGACGTGCCCGGCTCGGCGGGGATGAAGCGAGTCTCTCTGGGTAGCCGCGCCTCGGGAACTGAATCCCGAGCAGTAAGAAAGAGAACCGGAGTCTCCCTGGAAGTGACGGACGCGCTCGAGAGGCGCTGGCGGAGATGAAGCCGGCCATCGCGGCGGAGGGAATGGTGCTGCACGATCGCCTCTTTCGGCCGGCCAACTTCAGATCTGGAGCTTCGGTCTGGATATGGCACGAATTGTCACCAATAGTGACGTCACTACATAGAACTCCAGGCGAGGGAGCGATCCGAGAGCGACACAACAGAGAGATTCCCTGTCGCAGCAAAGTAGAAACGTCCTAAGGCTAGCAAAGTAGAAACGTCCGGTTGGGAGGGCTGAGATGAAGTGGGCGTGCTAGGGTGGATCGGTCCGTGCGGGGTCGCGCCCGAGCGGATGCCCAAAGCCGAGGCGACGGGGCTGGCTCCGGCGTGATCGGCGAAGACCCTCGAGTCTGACTCGGGGGTTTTCTTTTCCCCGATCATGCAGGTGAAGCTTCCGAGCTTCGGCTTGGGGCTGTAAAGACGCGAAGACCGCCGGGCTGAACTTGCCCGGCGCTCGTTGTGGAGTTGGTTGCGATTAGCTGGTCGCATTGGCGATGATGAGGGCCTGAGGCAAGCTGGGCGCCGGCCGCTCCCAGAATCCTTTCATCCATTGGCTTTTGCGCGAGGAGCGGTTTCGGATTTTCTTGGGCTTGGAGGCCGCTGGCGGGAGCGCTTTCCGGACCGGCGGGCAAAGCTGCACCGACAGGTATTGGTTTTCAAAGCGAACCGCAACTGTGCCATCCCGGCGCTGCTCGATCCGCACCCGCGCTCCGCGTAGCCGGGGCCGGATCTGCTCGCGCGCAATCTGATAGGTTTGCCCGTTCATGCGAATGGTGTAATCGTTGCCGACCACGCGCGGCTCGACCCGGCATAAGAGGGCTTCCAGCCGATGCTGTTTCTGCAGAGGCCGATGAGCATCGTCGGCACAGGCCGGCGCGACCGCAAACTTGGCATTCCATTCCGGCACATACTCGGCTTCGAGGTAAGCGTTGGCTTGCTCGAGAGTGGTCACCCCCGCCACCCGCATGCCTTTCACCACCCGGTCTTGCGCGGTATCGAAGCTGCGCTCGACCCGGCCCTTGGCCTGCGGCGAATGCGCCGCGATCCAACCGATGCCCAGTTCCTGCAAAGCCCGTCCGATCTGGGTAGGCGGCAGCGGCTCCTCCCGCTGGGGATGATTCTTCTTGGGCGTGGTGCAAAAGATACTGGCTTTGTCGGTGTAGAACTCTAGAGGCCGGCCGTGCTGCCTCAGGTAGGCTTCCAGCACCCCATATTTTCCTCCATTGAGTCGTGCCGCACGAAACGCGCAAACAGCCGGCTGGTGGCGTCATCGATCATCTTCACCAGGTACATCTTCTCGCCGCGTCCTTCGGTCCAGTCGTGCTCGCAGGTATCCCACTGCACCAGTTCTCCATAGCGTTCGCGCCGCGGCCGCCAGGTGTGCACCTCCCCCACCTGCCGCGGGCGCGCACGCCACAACCCCGCGCTCCTCATCCAGGTTCGAACCGTCTCCTTGCTGACATGGATCGCGTGCTTCTTGGCCAGATACTCACTGGCCAGAGTCGGCCCGAAGCCTCGGTACACGTCCTGCTTCAGAATCCATACCGCGCGCTGCTCGGCCTCCTGGTCCAGCTTGCGGTTGGACCGGCGGCCGCGCAGCCCATGCAAGATCGCCTTATCTCCACCTCCGCGCAGCTTCGCCAGCGCACGCCGTACTTGACGTTCGCTGAGCTTCAGCTCCTCCGCCGCTTGCCGTTGCGTGATCGCGCGGCTCGCCGTCTTCTTCAATGCCACCAACCTGTCCCGGTCGGCCTGGGTCTTGAGTAGTTCTCCGCTTTCTGCCACTCTCCAGGCTCAACCCTGTCAATAGGACTTTTCTACTTTGCTCTCTTAGGACATTCTCACTTTGCTCCGACAAGTTCTTTCGAGACCCTTGACACGGGAGTACAGCCGCCGCAGCATGGGGCAACCTAATTTAAGAGCTGAAATTCCGGCTGGAAAGGAAGCCCGCTATAACACCTCCGTATTGGCTGGTCGGTGTGGCGTGTTTTGCCACGATGAGCAACAGGCAGACGGGACCATCGGCCTTGCGGATGCGAATACCGATATCGGGTCGGCGGGTTGATCCCGAGAGTCCGTCGTACGTCTCGATGAGTTCCCGATACCGGTCCACCTGGTGATCTGGAGTGGCGTCGTCGCACATCACCGGCGGAGCCGTACTGGCCATGCCTGCACCTGCAGATCACGGAGCGCCGTCGAATCGGCTAGCCCCTCTTTCTTGAAAAGGAGAGTCCATGCCCGAAACGGTTCTCTGTCCAAAATGCCACTGCTCATTGACCCGTAAACAGGTCGGCCAGTTGCTCTCTGCCCTTCGGGATAAGCGATCCGGCGGACGCCC
>CATPCN010000168.1 GCA_955652855.1 uncultured Chthoniobacterales bacterium
AATCATTCGCCGGAAGCGAACCGCTAATTGCCCGCGTTCGAAGTTTGTGATTGTCGATCTTCCCAGCGGCGAAGTTCCATCGCTTCCATTGCCGCCGCGGTTTCGGCCTGCTTTTTACTTTGACCGCTGCCCTGGCCGAGCTCGAAACCTTCCCAGACGACTTTGACCACGAATGTTTTTTCGTGCTCGGGACCGCTCTGCGAAGTCACTTCATAAACCGGGCTGCGTGGAGAGATCGCTTGCAAAAGTTCCTGCAATTGACCTTTCGGATTTATGTCGACCGGTTCCTCAGCGAGCTGGGCGAGATTCGCCTTCGCTTCCGCGAGAATAAATTTTCTCACGGTTTCGAGGTCCGCATCGAGATAGATCGCGCCGATTAGCGCCTCGAATGCATCGGCGAGAGTAGATGTGCGCTCCCGTCCGCCGCTCGCTTCTTCGCCGCGTCCCATTATTAAATAGCGCCCGAGATCAAGCGCCGCGGCGTGCGCTTTAAGCGCTTCGCGCGAAACCAGACGGGAGCGAAGTTTGGTCAGATGACCTTCGGCATCGTGCGGAAATTGCGCGAAAAGACGTTCCGTAATGACGAGCTGCAGGATCGCGTCGCCCAAAAATTCCAGTCGTTGATTATCAAAGTGACGCCGTTGTGTTTCGTGTCCGAGACTGGGATGAGTCAGCGCTTCCGCCAGCAAAAGCGGATTGCGAAATTTGTACCCGATGCGTTTCTCGAGCGGATTCACGAGATGAAAGCTAGCGCTGTTGGTAAACCGCGAGCGAAGTAATCAGATCGAGCGCACGCTGCAAAACGACATCGCGCGCGGTCTCCGCCGGCCGGCCGCGATGTTGCGACACTTCCATCGCTTCGAGCTCGGGATTTTTTCCGGCAAGCAATGCCGCTTCATTCAAGTGCGGCCGCTCGTTTTCAAAAACAAATGGGCCCATTCCTTTGCTCAAACTTTGCTGAAAGACCTCACGCTTTTCCACCGACGACATGTCGACGGAAAGATCTGGCTTCACGCCTTCGGGAAAGAGCGGCCGTCCCTCGGGCAAGACTGCTTCGCCCACTGCCACGCGTAAAATTTTTCCACTGGCGAGCGAAAGATCGGAATATTCCACGGCGCGCCCAGCGGTAGGCTGCCCAATGATCAACGCTTTGTTGTAAAGATGGAGCACGCCGGCGAGCGCTTCGGCCGCGCCGGATGTTTCGCCATCGGCAAGGACGAGCATCAGCCCCTGATAAGATGGATCGCGATCGGAGGTAAAAGTTTTTCCCTGCTTTAGCGTCGGCTTGCGCAATGTGAAAAGCGTTTTGCCTTTCGGACAAAAACGTTGCGCGAACTCAGACGCCGCCGCGAAATCCGCGGATGCCGTGCTGGCGCGCAGATCGATCACGACCGCGTCCACTTTCTTGCTCGTGAAAGTCTGCAATTGCGAATCCATCGCCTGCAAGTTCGCGTGCGTGAGCGCGCCGAGACGCAGATAGCCGATGTGGCCTTCGAGAATCTCACCGTAAAAGGGATTGGTCGCCCCAGAGGTTTCTGTTTTACCATTGAGCATAAGCACCACACCGCGTCCGACTCGTTGCATGAGACCCTCGAGTGTCGCGCGATTCAGCTCCGTTTCGTTGAGCGCGTCGGGATTCAGATAATTGCTCCGCAGCAATGAAATCGCTTGCTGAAGCTCAGCCGCATTCATGCCGTTGATTAGTATTTCCGCGCTTGGCGCTGGTGGCGCCGGCGTGGCGGAGGGACTCGGGGAATTCGGCGGTCGCGTGGGCGATTGCGCGAGCAAATCCGTTGCCACAGAAAAGCCGAAGACCGTAAGAGCTATGGTAAGACAGAGCCGAAACATCAGTGGCCTGCGACGTTACCAGCAACTTCGTCGAGAGCAATATCGCGACGATAATGACAACCCTCGAAATGAATACGCGAGACCGCTTCGTAAGCGCGTTCGCGCGCTTGCGTTTGTGTCCCACCGAGCGCTGTGACCGCAAGCACGCGGCCGCCCGCCGTCACGACTTCTCCCTTTACGATGCGAGTGCCGGCGTGAAAAACGTAAACGTCGTCGAGATCTTTGCATGACTTCAAACCGGTGATCGCTTTGCCGGTCTCATACTTCCCTGGGTATCCGCCTGACGCCATCACCACCGTCACGGCCACGCGCGCGTCCCACTCGATCTTTGCCTGGTCCAGTTGTCCGTCGATTGTCGATTGAAAAAGCTCGAAGAGATCGGACTTCAAGCGCGCCAAAATCACTTGCGTCTCGGGATCGCCAAATCGGCAATTGAATTCCAAAACGCGCGCACGTTCTTCGGTAATCATGAGCCCGGGAAATAATAAACCGCAGAACTTCACGTGCTCGGCAGACAAGCCGGCCAACAAAGGTCGCATGACTGCGCGATCGAATTGCGATTGCAATTCAGCGTTCCAACGATTCGCCGGACTGCACGCACCCATCCCACCGGTGTTCGGACCCGCGTCGCCGTCGTGCGCGCGCTTGTGATCGCGCGCCGTCGCGAGCATTTGGTAATTTGCGCCGTCCACCAGCACATGCAGCGAACATTCCCAGCCGCGCAGGAATTCTTCGATCACGATCCGCCGCCCGGCGTCACCGAACTGGCCCTTATTCATCATCGCATCGATCGCAGCCGCGGCTTCCTCCGCGTTTTGCGCAATGATCACGCCTTTGCCCAGCGCAAGTCCGTCCGCTTTGATCACGATTGGAAAATGCAGCCGCTCCGCGAAGCAAAGCGCCTGGTCGCTGCGATCAAATGTTCCCGCCAACGCCGTCGGAATATGCTGCCTTCGCATTAACTCTTTTGCGAAAATTTTCGACGACTCGAGCCGTGCCGCGGATTTTGTCGGCCCAAAAATGCGCAACTTTTCTCCTTGGAAAAGATCGACAATCCCCGCGGCAAGCGGATCGTCCGGCCCGACCACCGTTAGATCGACATTATTTTCTTTGGCGAAACGCAGCAGCGCCGGCAAATCATTCGCCGCGATCGGAACGTTGTCTGCGATCTCCGTTGTGCCGGCATTTCCCGGCGCGCAAAAAAGGCGATCGATGCCGGAAGACTGTTTCAACTTCCAAGTG
>CATPCN010000169.1 GCA_955652855.1 uncultured Chthoniobacterales bacterium
CTTCAGCTCGGCGAAGAATCTTTTTAGGTCCATGGCGCGCTCACCCGCAGCTTATCACACGGACAAAGAGCCGACTATCGCACAGCGCTTTCGACACAAGATCGACATGAAACCATAATGGAGCGAGCTGGGAAAGCCGCGACATGAATGGAAAAGCCCGCGAGGGTGAGTTTCGAACAAGAGATCTTGTTCTAAATCCTGCATGTCGGGGATCCGGAAATGCTCTTTTACCGGAATCTCTTTGTCGACCCTTACATTCAGCGTACCTGGGCTCAACTTCTCACCTGTCGCTCGCAAAAATGCCTCCGGAGACGCGATCATTCGCTGGCGGAAATCCCCAACGCCTTTGGTTACGCACCCTGATACGGTAATCATCGAATCGCACTGGATGCAGCAGCGAAGATTTCGTCAAGCACAGTCGATAGAAGCCGTCGTGGCAAATTGGCTATCCACGTCGAATTGATATCGCTGCAAACTCATTGCATCCGCAGTGCAAGCCGATTTCACGCCCAAAATAGCCCGCGCACCTCACACCCCCCTCGTTTGCTGAATATTTGCGCCATTTTTCGCTGCAGGATGTCCAAAGCCAACCTGTTCCCCTCGTAAAAACGGCCGGTGGGGTGTGAAGCCCTTTGGACACGGAAAAAGCTCAAATCAGGAAAAAGTACACAAATATTCTGTAAACGACCTGCGATTACGCGGTGCGTAAGTGCCTTATATTCGCGTTGTTTCGCGTTGATTCGCGTTGATTCGCGTTGATTCGACATGTTCGCGATACGGCGCGGGTATTCCGCCAATGGACACCAATGTACATTCACGGAATAATTGAGTCATTCCGGTATGTCCAATGTCCAAAAGAGTGTGCAATTGCAATGCAACGGCTTTGCAATTGCGTTGGGTAACCCGCTAATCTGATTTGCAGTGTGGGAAGTCGTTACTCGGCCCGTTCTCGAACGATTGACGATGTCACAACAAGAGCCAAGCTGGTCGCGTTTCTTACTCGTTTCGCAGGTACTTCCGACAAAAAGCGAAGCGCCGAGGTTGACGAGGACAGCACTGGATGTGGGAGGCCCGTGTGCTGAAGCGTTCTGATGATAAGTGAAAGCCGATCTGCTTTTAACGCGGACCGTGAGTAACCAGAAGCCAACTTGGAAGTACGGAGTAGAAATAGCTGGCACTTTACTAGCTATTGGTTGCCCTCATATGAAAACAAGTTGAGCGAGTTGCCCAGCTTCACCGGGAAGATTTGAGTGCTGGGTTCGGAGAAGTGGATCTGCCGGGCGCTCTCGCTCGCAAGTATCCCAAAGCGAACCGCGAACTGGCCTGGCAATATCTGTTCCCGGCTGCACGGCGATCAAGTGTTGTCGATATAAACGGCCAATCGCGCGAGCAGAGGTATCACGTCAACCAGCGGTTTAGCAAAGAGCTTGTCGATGCAAAGCAAAACATCCGTTCGGTGCGGTCAGAAAATAAACTTGCACAACAGATCGGCAACGCTCACGATAACCTTATGAAAAAACTCGCATTAATACTCACCCTGGCTGCCCTGCCTTCCATTTGCCTGATGCGGGCGCAAGAAAACAAAGTCGTTGGACCCAGAGGCAAGAGCCACATCGTTGTGCCCAAAGGCAAGACCTATGTGAAACTTAATGCCAAGGGGAAGGAAATTGCCCGTTTCACTGCTGGCCAGACCATGGCCAAGGAGGGGGATTGCGCGGTTATCCCTTGCCCAGCAAGTTTTGACAAAGGCATAACGTGTTGGCATTGCAAGGCACGCCCCGAACCAACTCCAACTCCACCCGCCAAAGCACAGTAATTAACGTCTAGCGCTACAACAATCCATCTCAGATTTGTCGTGCGCCGGAGCTATTACACCGCCACGGTGTCGTCGACATTGCCGGTTGAATCCTAGCCTTCACTAAACCGGATACACGAAGTATGACGGAGCGAAGATGAAAACAGTATCAGTATTCTTGTACCGATTGATTATGATTGTACTTCTCGCCTGGATTGCTTACACACAAACGCTGGTCTATTGGCCGTGGGGTAGACACGTGTTGCCTGGGGGTGGAGACATGTTGCGGCACGCGCACGGTCGATTGACATTCGCTCAACTAGTAATCGCGATCCCAACGGGTCAGGGGCTGGTCATTGCCGCACTTTCGATTTTGGTCAGTACGACTCTGCCGGACTCGCGTGGATGCACAGCGAGAGCGGTAATCGCTAAAAGAAATTCCCGAGTTACTTAATCCTCATAATCGGGTGGACTTCTGCGGTCAGAAACGGACTGAATTTTCCGCGCCAGGGGGGCAAACCGGTGCACCTCTCTGCAAAAGGCAAAGCCCCGAATCTCATTTGAAGACCGAACCACATTTTTGACGTTGTGTGCGATTTGATGACCCGCCTCCACACTCGCGAGTTGCAAAAGCCCAGCCACCGCGACGCGGATTAGCTTTTCCACCCACGTTAAGCAAGCAGGGATTAGTTCCCGGCTATTATGCTAGTAACCGCCGAAATTATCGGCATAATCGTTGGATTGTGAACTGGATTGCCAGGCAAGACGCACGACATCGGCTGGTGCTCTCGCTTGTCTTGGCTGCCTCGGTTTGGTTTGCCCTAAAAGGTCATGCGCATTTTTGGACGCAATCTATAGCGACCTGGGATGCATTTGCCGTTTGCGTGCTTGCCTTTGCATGGCTGACTATTCTTACCACATCTCTAGACCAACTCCGGCTTCGTGCCCAAACGCAAGACGTTAGCCGGAAAGTCATCTTCATGTTCGTGGTTGCTGCCGCGTGCGCCAGCTTCTTTGCCGTTGGCTTTTTGCTCTACAGGACCAAAGGACAAAGTGAACATTTCCCGCTTCACCTGTCGTTAAGCTTCCTCGCAGTTGTGTCGTCATGGGCGCTAGTCCATACGGTTTTTGGTTTGCGATATGCGCATATGTTTTACGGCGATAGCGACGATCCGTTGGCACAACAACATGCGGGGGGCCTCGTTTTCCCCGATGAAGATTCACCCAATTATATGGATTTCGTTTACTTTTCTTTCGTCATCGGAATGACGTTTCAAGTGTCCGATGTGCAAATCACTTCCCGCGAAATCCGACGGATTGTGCTTCTTCACGGCGCGCTCTCATTTGGTTTCAGCACAATAATTCTCGCGCTCACGATCAACACTATTTCTACTCTGCTCTAAACAATGCAGCTTGCGATCGCTACTTCGCTGGATTCGCACTCGGATTGCATTATGATTTCGTTCAGTCCGAAGCGCGGTTGCTGAACCGGGTTTCGATTCCTGTCGATTCGTAGGCGAATGACCGCGGCTCATGCC
>CATPCN010000170.1 GCA_955652855.1 uncultured Chthoniobacterales bacterium
AAGCCGGGAGGACACGGCTGGCAGCACATCTGATCGAGTTGGCGAGCAACACCGCGCCGGCGTCCGCGGATATTCAGGCCATGCGCGCGAAGGTCTACGCGCAATGCACGGCGGCGGAGACATCCCTGATCGGCAAAGCAATCTTCGAGGTCTATCGGCGGGATGCGGAGGCTCGATCATCCGCATACCAAGGGTCGGAAAACTTGATTTCCGCTGCGCGCGAACGTCTCCGCCTGTGGGATGTGTCGGAGCGGGAAATCCAAACTTTGGAAACGGAAGGAAAGATCAAGCGCGCGATCACGGTCTACTCGCCTATAACCGGAGTCGTAACGGAGCGGACGGCTTATCACCATGGGACCTTCGTCGATCCATCGAAGGACCTGTTTACGATTGTCGACCTTTCGCAAGTCTGGGTATTGGGCGAGGTGTATGAAAACGATATCCCGCTGATCAGAACTGGACAAATGGCGGAAATCGAGCTTTCCTACTCAGGTGCGGGACGGACGATGCGGGGACGGGTCGATTTCATTTATCCGTTCCTCGATCCGAAGACCCGTACCGTGCAAGTCCGGATTCGATTCCAGAATCCCAATCTGTCACTCAAACCGGAGATGTTCGTGAACATCAGCATGTCCGTCTCTTTGGGCCGGCAAGTCCTCATCCCCCAGGACGCGCTAATGGATACGGGCACCGAACAATACGTCTTCATTGACAAGGGCGACGGTTACGTTCAACCCCGGAAGGTGAAGGTCAGCGCGGAAGCGGGCGAGAAAGTAGGCATCGAACAGGGTCTCAAGCCTGGTGAGCGAGTGGTGACGGGAGCTAATTTTGTTGTCGATTCCGAAAGCCGGCTAAAGGGGGCATTTGCGGGAATGGGCTCGCCTTCTCAGGCGCCCGCGGGTGCGGCAGCCGACGCGAAGCAGAGCATTTCCGTTGTGGTTCTCGATCCCAAGACTGCCAAGACCGGAATGAATGCGATCCGGGTCCTGGTCAAGGACGCCAGTGGCAAGCCAATCACAGGTGCACAAGTAGACGTCGGTCTCTTGATGCCTCAGATGGGCAGCATGGCATCGATGAGTTCAAAGGCCATGCTGGCGGAATCGGGAAACGGTGTCTATGCGGGCCAAATCGACTTTCGAATGGCGTGGACCTGGCAGACCACCGTGACGGTCCGAAAGAACGGAAGTGTCATCGGCGTGGCTCAAACCAACATCACGGCCCGTTAAAGAGGCGAACCAGTGATCAATCGCATCATCGAATTTTCCGCGCACAATCGAGTGCTGATTGTCGTCTTCACGATCTGCCTGACTCTCTACGGCGTTTGGTCCCTGCGCACTATTCCCGTTGATGCCATACCCGATCTGTCAGATCCGCAAGTCATCATCTACACGGAGTGGCCCGGCCGTAGTCCCGACCTGATCGAGGCTCAAGTCACATATCCGATCATCTCCGCAATGCTGGCCGCGCCGCACGTGAGCGTAGTGCGGGGAAGCTCGGATTATGGCTTCTCCTACGTCTACGTGATTTTCGACGAAGGCACCGACATCTATTGGGGACGCACGCGGGTGCTCGAATACATGAGCAAGATTGCCGGCCAACTCCCGGAGGGTGTGTCACCCAAACTCGGGCCGGATGCAACTGGCGTTGGCTGGGCTTTTCAATACGCACTCGTGGACAAGACGGGGCAAAACAACCTTCAACAAATGCGTTCTTTCAACGACTGGTACTTACGTTACTGGCTTTCGAGCGTACCGGGAGTGGCTGAGGTTGCAACGGTCGGCGGATTTGTGAAGCAGTATCAGGTGAACGTCGATCCCAATCGCCTGCTCGCATTCAAAGTACCCCTCACGCAAGTGATGGATGCAGTGCGCAACGGCAATAACGAGGTGGGCGCTCGCAGCCTGGAGATGACGGGCAAAGAATACGTTGTGCGGGGACGCGGCTACATCCAGTCTTTAGCCGATATTCAGAATCTTGCCGTCGCTGTTGGCAACAACGGTACGCCGATCCGCGTGCGCGACGTTGCGCGTGTCGAACTAGGACCCGAAATGCGCCGGGGAGTCGCGGAACTGAATGGCGAAGGTGAGGTTACCGGCGGGACCGTCGTCGTCCGGCATGGCCAAAACGTGCGGGAAGTGCTCCAGCAGGTGAAGAACAAACTGACTGAAGTGAAGTCCAGCTTGCCGCCCGGAGTTGAGGTTGTGACAACATACGACCGCTCGGATCTGATCGACCGGTCGATCGACACGTTGCGGCATACATTAATCGAAGAACTGCTGATCGTCAGTCTGGTGATTCTGATTTTTCTTTGGCATATTCCGAGCGCCATCATCCCCATTCTCACGATTCCGATCGCGGTGATTCTTTCATTCATTCCGATGCAGGCGGTCGGATTGACGGCCAACATCATGTCGCTCGGAGGTATTGCGATCGCCATTGGAGCGATGGTGGACGCCTCCATCGTGGTGGTGGAGCAAACGCACAAGAAGCTGGAGCACTGGCAGGCGGAAGGCCGGCCGGGGTCAGCGTCGCAAGTAATTATCGAGGCAGTGAAGGAGGTTGGAGGACCCAGTTTCTTTTCACTCCTGGTAATTGCGGTTTCGTTTATGCCGATCTTCGCATTGCAATACCAGGAAGGCCGTCTGTTCAAACCACTTGCTTTCACGAAAAACTTCTCCATCATGATCGCAGCCGTATTGGCCATTACCCTCGATCCGGCCATCCGGCTCCTGTTCATGAAAGCCCGTGACTTTCAGTTCCACCCCCGGTGGATTTCCAGGATTGCAAACGCGGTGCTGGTCGGGAAGTTTCACAACGAGGAAAAGCACCCGATCAGCCGGCCTCTGATGCGTATCTACCATCCAATCGTCCGAGCGGTGCTGAAACTCAGGTGGCTGGTCGTCATTGCGGCTCTCATAGTCGTGCTGATCACCATTCCGGTCTATCTGCGGCTCGGGTCCGAGTTTATGCCTCCGCTCAATGAAGGATCGATTCTCTATATGCCGATCACACTGCCGGGCATCGGGATCACTGAGGCCACGAAGTATTTACAGATTCAGGACAAGCTCTTGCGCCAGTTCCCAGAGATTCAAAGCGTCTACGGGAAAATCGGGAAGTCGGACAGCGCGACTGACCCGGCGCCGCTCAGCATGGCGGAGACCACGCTGGTCGTTAAGCCGGAGAGCGAATGGCCTAAGGAACATAAGACGCGCTGGTATTCGAACTGGGCTCCTGTATGGGCTAAGGCGCAGCTTGCAAGATGGTGGCCCGAAGAGAAACCAATCAGTTGGGAAGAGTTGATCGAGCAACTCGACCGGGCGGTACAGATTCCTTCATTCGCGAACGCCTGGCTGTTTCCCATCCGGACGCGCATCGACATGATCACCACCGGCATTCGCACCCCCGTCGGCGTCAAAGTGATGGGACCAAAGCTGGAGACCATCCAAGAGATCGGTTTGCAGGTTGAGCGCGTGCTGCAAGACGTCCCTGGGACACGCAGCGCCTTCTTCGAACGCGTCACCGGCGGATATTACATCGATTACCAGATCAAGCGAACGGAAGCCGCGCGCTACAACCTCAGCGTCGCTCAGGTGAATCAAATTATAGAGGCGACTGTGGGAGGGCAGAACGTCACGACCACGGTGGAGGGCCGCGAGCGGTATCCGGTCAATGTGCGGTATGCCCGCGGCCTTCGCGACAACCTCTCGAAATTGAGCCGCATTCTCATTCCAACACCGGACGGCGCACAGGTGCCGATTTCCGAGTTGGCCGATCTCACCGTCCGCACCGGCGCTCCGATGATCAAAAACGAAGAGGGGTTCCTCGCGGGATTTGTCTATGTCGATACGAAGGGTGTGGATCTGGGCAGCTTTGTCGCCGCCGCACAGCGTGCAGTGGCGCAGAATGTTCATCTTCCTCCGGGATATCAACTGGTTTGGAGCGGCCAATACGAATACCTCCAGCGCGCGGCTCAACGGCTGAAGATCGTGGTTCCAATCACGCTCCTGATCGTCTTGTTGCTGCTGTACTTCAATACCGGATCGTTCGCGAAGACTCTCATTATCCTTCTCGCGGTGCCATTTTCTGCGGTAGGCGCGATTTGGCTGCTCTATCTGCTGGGCTACAACATGAGCGTTGCAGTCTGGGTGGGATTGATTGCACTGCTCGGCGTGGATGCTGAAACCGGCGTGTTCATGCTGCTGTATCTGGAACTCGCATACGACCAACGCAAGCGGTCCGGTCAAATGCGGAACATGGGCGACCTTCGGGCGGCAATCGAAGATGGCGCGGTGAAACGTCTGCGGCCCAAGGTGATGACCGTTGCCGTAATGTTCCTGGGCCTGGTTCCCATCATGTGGTCGCACGGCGCGGGTTCGGACGTGATGCGGCGCATTGCGGCTCCCATGGTCGGCGGCATCTTCACATCGTTCTTGCTGGAACTCTTGGTTTATCCCGCCGTTTACGAAATCTGGAAAGGCTTTGAAGTCCGCAAGCTTGCGAGGGAGGCCGAATGAGGTTCGTGAAAGTTTTTGCTTTGATAGTGCTGTCCGTGTCACTTGCAATTTCGGCCGGCAACGATTCGTTCGATCTGAAGGTCGCACGCGTGCGGACACTGCGGGATCAGCCTGGCGATCTTCACATTGACGCGCGAGGCCTCACCTTTCGATCCATCGATGGTAAAACCAACATCATGATCGCGATGGAAGACCTGCGCGAGGCAGACGTCGCCAATTCACACGCACTCCACTTCCAAACATACGAAGTCGAAAAGTGGAAGCCCGTTGAGCGGCGTGAATATACATTTCGCGCGCAACCAGATGCGCCTATCGAAGAACTCGCTAAATTTCTCACGGCCCACGTTCACCGCCCCGTCGTCGGCCACTATCCGGAGGGCTCTCAATTCCAAGTCGCCGCCTTCCATAGACGAACGCTCGGTGGCACCAACGGAATGCTTGAAATCGGGCAGGACTCGATTCAGTTCGTCAGTGAAAAACCCGCGGACTCGCGAACCTGGTTGTATCGAGACATTGAAACCATCGGACGGCCGGACTCATTCCGCTTCCGCGTCACGACAAAACGCGAAACCTACGTATTCGAGCTAAAGACCGAGCTTTCAGAGGCCGCATATCAGTTAGCTTGGAGCAACATTTACGGCCTCGAAAGGAGAAGATGAAGCGTATGATCAAGGAAGAATCTATCTCGCCATGGGAAACTGATCCCGTTTGTGGCATGAATGTAAATCCGAGCAAGGCAGCTGGAAAGCAGGAATATCAGGGCGAGACTTACTATTTCTGCAGCTTTGGCTGCGCAGAAAAGTTCCGCGCCCACCCAGACCGTTATCTGAAGCCAAAGGAGCCGACTCGGCACGCGCGCGCAGGAACCACGACGGGGGGGCAGACCAAATACACCTGCCCCATGCATCCCGAAGTACGGCAACGGGGACCCGGTAGCTGCCCAAAATGCGGCATGGCGCTTGAGCCCACTGTACTAGTGCCCGTCGCCAAGAAAACGGAATATACCTGCCCGATGCATCCGCAGATTGTACGTTCCGAGCCTGGAGCGTGCCCGATCTGCGGCATGGCACTGGAACCGCGCGAGGTGACGGGCGAGGAAACCAATCAGGAACTGGTGGACATGACCCGCCGGTTCTGGATTAGCTTGGCGCTCACCGTGCCCACGCTGCTACTGATGGTTTCTTCGTTTGTTCCGGGCGACCCGCTCAAGCACCTGCTCGGATCGAGTCCGTCGCTCTGGCTTGAATTTGCGCTCGCGACACCCGTCGTGCTCTGGGGCGGCTGGCCATTCTTCGAGCGAGGTTGGACGTCGGTCATAAACCGGCATTTGAATATGTTCACGCTGATCGCGCTTGGAACGGGCGCTGCCTATTTCTACAGTGTGGCCGCTCTTCTTTTTCCGGGATTCATTCCGGCATCGTTCCGAGACATGGAAGGAGCCTTGGCAATCTATTTTGAGCCTGCTTCCGTCATCGTGACTTTGGTTCTGCTCGGCCAAGTGCTTGAACTACGTGCCAG
>CATPCN010000171.1 GCA_955652855.1 uncultured Chthoniobacterales bacterium
AATTCCCGGACAGGCTCCTAGTAGCGCAACCGCGAACTTCCATCACGGTCACGTCTATGGGGCGGATCAGTGCAGCTGAGACTGTGAGCGTCACGCCATTCGGGCCGGGAATTTTTGGCACGAACGGAAACGGCAACGGTCAGGGAGCTGTTGTTGATTCTTTATACCAGCTAGTCGATTCTTCTCATCCAGCAATCCCAGGTAGCACGATCTTACAGATTTACTGCACTGGACTTGGTGCTGTAACAAATCAACCTCCCAGCGGTTCCCCTTCGCCTAGTAGCCCTCTTGCCGAAACGACGACTCCGACGGTGACGATTGGTGGAGCATCGGCGCTTGTTCTTTATTCCGGACTCGCGCCGGGGCTGGTCGGGCTTTACCAGGTCAACGTGCAGGTGCCGGCCAATGCTCCCACCGGCCCTTCGGTTCCTATCGTCCTGACCCAGGGCGGATTCACTTCCAATATTGTCACGGTTGCCGTCGCGGCAACTCCAGTGCTGAGGTTCAACTCCGAACCCTTGTCTGATGGAACGACCACGCCTGTGCGTTTGGAGATCTTGCAACCCAACGGCGGTGCGAGAATTTACGCGAGCGCCAAAACGTGGATTGTCATTCACGGGCGGATGAACAGTTCAGGGACGCCCGAGATACAGGCGCTAGCCACCGCAATCAAGAGTCAACGGCCCAAGGATCAAGTGCTCTTGCTTGACTGGGAGAGTGCTGTGCACGAGACAGTGGTGGACGGATTATCTACAAGCAATGGAGAGCGGTGGATCAAGCCTGTCGGCATAGCCGCCGCGAAAGCACTGGTAGGCTACGGATTCCATGGGTTGGACCTAAATCTCGTAGGCCATAGCTGGGGAGCGTACGTCGCCGATGAACTTGCCAAAGGAATCAGCTCTGGAGTCGATGTGATCGTCGCGCTAGACCCGGCTGCTGACGCGCCCTGCGTTCTTGGCGTAGCCTTAGACGGTTGCGGTTCCGATTTCAACCCAGACGTTCCAGGCACGATTAACTTTCACGATCACTCGCAGTTCTCTCTCGCGTTCCATAGCAGCGACCTGTTCGGCAACGCAACAACCCCCGGGACTGCACATGAAGCGTTCTCCGTCGGTTTTTTTCAGGTATTCGGGGACGTGGATGAATTCGATCGACACGGCTTGATCAGAAACTTGTTCACGTCGATGTTACTCGGTAGCGGAGGAGTTAGTCGGCTCTTCACGTTGGACCGACTTTCGGCTCATACCCCGGGGCCGTGGCAATCAGACAGGTACCAGTTTGATGACGCCTACTATCCGAGTCTGCCTTCCCCGAAGAAACTTTACGAGGGTGCCATTACTAGCGCACGGGAAAGTTTCACTCAAACTGACATCCGGTTCTTTGACAAGGCCAATTGCGTCGAGCAGACCATCCGCGAGCAAGGTGTGGCGACGAGCGGGATCTTGACCGTGCGTACGGTACGCAGCGGGAGCGCATATTCAAATTCGGGGCTCGGCGTACAGTTGTTCCAAGGCTCAGAGAATGTCACGGGCTGCTCGGCAACGCTGACGGGGAACGGGCCAGTGTTCGACTTGGGTACGCGTGCCTTTGGTACTTACCGGGTCGACGTGTATCAGGGCGGGGTGCAACTCGCTGGCCAGACGATCACTTTCCCGAGCGGGACGGGGACGGCGGTACCGATCGACATCACGCTCGATCCTCCGGCGACCTTGGCAGACTTCAGCATCAGCGTGAGTCCGACGAGCCGGACTGTGACGCAAGGTTCCACGGCGTCATATACGGCGACGATCCAGAGCCTGAACGGGTTCGCGGGCACGGTGAGCCTGTTCGGTATCGGGCTTCCGTCCGGCTACAACGTGAGCGCGACCAACTGGTCACCGGCTTCGGCGACATTATCGTCGGGCGGATCGGCCACGGCGACGTTCAACCTGGGGACGAATATTTCGACGGCGACCGGCGCGTCGTCCTTCACTCTTCGCGGAACGAGCGGGTCGCTAAGCCACGACGCAGGCGTAAGCATTACGGTAAACCCGGCCGCTGCAGCAGCGCCAACGGTTAGCGTCGTTACGCCGAGTACGCTGACGCTGGGAACGATCTCCCAGAACGTGACGGTCACGGGGACCAACTTTACTTCGGTGAGCTATCACCAGTTCTCGACTAATGGTGGAAGCATCTGGGAGTGGGCAAGCGTTGCACCGACAATCAACAGTTCAACCTCAATGACGATTCTGGTGAATGTTACGGTTGCGCAAACAATCTACGTCCGGGTGTGCGGCTCTAACGGAAGCAGCGTGTGTTCCGGAAGCGTGACCGTCACGATCGGCATCCCGGCGCTTTCGATTGCGACCACGTCGCTCGTGCCAGCAACAGCAACGGTTGGAATCCCGTACGCGGCGCAGCAGGCCGTGGTGGCCACCGGCGGCCAGACGCCTTATAGCTGGTCGGTTTCGGGCCAGCCCACTGGCATGGGAATTAATTCCTCCTCGGGTGCCATTTTCGGCACGCCGACTGCCTCTGGCACGTTCAGCCTAACCGTCAGGGTTCAGGACAGTAGCAGCCCGCAGCAGACGGTCTCGAAGGTGCTGTCGCTTACCGTCACCGGGCCTCCCAACGCTTCTTTGCAGTCTGTCACGGTGAGTCAGGGTAGCGTGACCGGTGGGAGTTCGGTAACGGGCACGGTGACGCTGTCGACGGCGGCGCCGAACGGTGGGGCTGTGATTGGATTGCAGAGCAACAACGGCGCGGCGAGTGTGCCGGCTAGTGTGACCGTGCCGGCCGGACAGACGTCCGTGCAGTTCACCGTGAGTACGCAGAGCGTGGGGAGCCCGCAAGCGGTGACGATAACGGCCAGCTATTCCGGAGGGATTCAGATGGCCAGATTGACGGTGAATCCTCCCAACGCTTCTTTGCAGTCTTTAACGGTGAGTCAGGGAAGCGTGACCGGTGGGAGTTCGGCAACGGGGACTGTGACGCTGTCGTCGGCGGCGCCGAACGGGGGGGCTGTGATTGGATTGCAGAGCAACAATGGAGCGGTGAGTGTGCCGGCCAGCGTGACGGTACCGGCAGGACAGACGTCCATACAGTTCACAGTGAGTACGCAGAGCGTTGGGAGCCCGCAAGCGGTCACGATTACTGCCAGCTATTCCGGGGGAGTCCAGACGGCCAATCTGACTGTGAACGCTTCTTTGGCGATCTCCGACACGTTCGATCCGATTCAACAGGGTGGGCTCAGCCCCAACCCTCCCACCTTAGTCGTGGGAAGTCCGAGCCCAGGATTCGCTGTGCGGGCTTCCGGTGGGACTCCTCCCTACAAGTGGTCCGCGACGGGTCTGCCGGCGGGGCTGACACTTACATCGACCGGCCAAGTGACAGGTACGCCAACTCAGCCGGGCACGTTCCAGACTACGTTCACCGTCACGGATGCCGCGAATCTGACGGCGCAGCGGACATTCGCAATAACAGTGACCGTGACCCCTGTAATCGTTACCGGCAGCAATGGGCAGCGGAATCCCGTGCTGCCCTCCGGACTAGTCGGAACGGCCTACAGCCAGTATCTTAATGCCGTAGGTGGAAGCCAAGCGGGTTATACCTGGGTGCTGGTGCTGGGGAGCCTTCCTCCGGGTCTGAATGGGACACCGTCAGCGGCGACTTCTTGCCTGGGCTGCAATTTCGTGGTTGCCGGAACGCCTACCGTTGCCGGAACCTATCCATTCACCGTGAAAGTTACGGACTCTCTGAACAACACTGTCCAGCAGGCCCTCACGATTATCATCAACTCCGGCACGCCGCCTCAGATCGCCAGTCCTGTCGGATTGACGCTCGGCGCGATCGGCCAAGCCTACAGCTACACATTCGCGGCAACTGGCGGTAGTGGTGGGTACCAGTGGTCGATCATTGGGAACAAGCCAGACCCCAGCCTGAATCTCTCCTCTGCGGGAGTCCTGTCTGGAACCAGCACCGTTCCGAACGATTGCGTTGAGGGTCAGAATCGTTGGGTGGGTTCCTCCTACCCAAGCATCTACTTTACGGTGCGGGTTACGGACTCAGTCGGCCAGTCCGACTCTAAGAACTTCTGTATCCCGTCGTTTTATCCGACGCCACAGATCACAGGGTTCACTCCGGCCTCCGTGACCCTTGATGGCGCGCAACATACGGTGACGGTCAATGGCCAGAACTTCCGCAGCAATGCGGCGCTGCAAATGCCAACATTCTCCACCGTGCCCTCGACATATGTGAGCAGTAGCGCCCTGTCGTTTGTTGTCTATCCGAATCAAAGCGGTGGTGCTTGGTCGCCTTTTCCCCCGACAGGACCGCAAAGTCAGTACCCGGTGGCGAGTCTATCTGTGAGAATCCTACAGCCTTACGCGATACCGAGCAATGTAGACGTACCCTTCACGGTCTACAATCCGGCACCGGTGGTCACCAGCGTAACTGGAGTGGGACTCAGTGGCTCCGGTCCGTGTAAAGTCAATCAAAGCTGTCAGCTTGTCATAACCGGCAGTGGTTTCACGTTTGACACGGCCTATCTGATCAAGGAGACGAGCGCGAATCTCGGCTACCAGACACACGCCGCCACGCCGATACCGTGGGGCACTGTGAGTACGGACTTTTTTTCAGTCTCCTCGGCGGGCCAGTATACCCTCCGGGTCACCAACGTCAACACTTCCGGCGGTACCGTCGCTGTGGAAGCAAAGTTTACAGTTACGAACTAGTATTTGGGGAGATTCGATAGGTTGAAGAGCCCAAAACGGAGATTCCGGCGAACGCGAGCGGGTTTCGGAGCGTAGCGACCCTGGCACCTGTGTACTCCGTTAACAAAGCCTTCTGAGCAAAAGGTGAAAACAGGCCTGCTATAATCGCTTCATGCTGATCCCAGTGAACGTAATGTTCATTGTTTTCAATCAGTGGTCAATTTCCCAAGCTCACATTCACGTGAAACATAGTCTGGCTATTTCGCTTCAGAAAAATGTTCTGAACGCTCCATAAGACTTTTTGCCGCCTTGATGTCGTCCACATCGACGATGTTGTACCGGCGTTCCATCGAATCTGTTCGATGGCCGGTGATGCGCATGCGGACGACTTGAGAAACTCCCGCACGCCGCATGTTGCGGACGGCGGTGCGACGGAGATCATGGAACTTGAGATCAGGAACCTCAGCCGCTTTGCAGGCGTTCTTCCATGCGCTTCGGAATTCTTTAATCGACTCCCCGGTACGGTTGAACACATAGGGACATTGGTTGGACCGTTCCTGGGCCCACGTGAGCCAGTCGCGCATGTCGCCCGCGAGAATCGGTACGACGCGAGCATGACCGGTCTTGGTTTCCTCCGCGTGAAAGGTCACGAACCCCTGAGCGAAATCGACCTGCTCCCACTGCCACGCAAGAAGTTCGCCGAGGCGGACACCGGTGAAGTAGGCGGTCACGAAAAGAGGTTTCAGATAATCGGGTAGCGCATCGCGCAGCTTGGCGTACTGTTCATCGGTCAGGAATCCCTGCCGCGCGTTTCCCGCTTCGCTGACCAGTGGGAAGTAGGGCAGCCGATCAACCTTCGGCGGCGTGCATTTTCGCCCAAGATTGAACGCCGTGCGCAGAAGGCTCAGTTCCCGGTTGCACGTCGCCTCGGATCGGCCCTCAGCTTTCCGCTTGTCGCGGTATTCGCGCATCCGGTCGGTCGAGATCGTTGCTGCCTTTAAGTGTCCGAAGAAGGGACGCAGGTTCGCCTCGACGACCAGCTTCCAGATTTTCGCGGTGGACGCCTTGCCGTTTTCCTGAACATGCCGGAGAA
>CATPCN010000172.1 GCA_955652855.1 uncultured Chthoniobacterales bacterium
ATCATCGTCTAGGCGGGCCCGAGTTGAAATGTCTGACCGCGCCGTTTAGCGGGCGCCGTAGAGCTCAGAGCCGGCCGGAATTACTCGGCGAAAATTTTCCCGGCGAACTTCGACGCATGCTCGCGCGCAAGAAGATAGACATGTTGACTGAGCTGCGGTCCGGAGACGTATTGGTCGTTCCGGACATGTATTCGGACCGTCGAACACAGAAGTTGCCCGAACTGATTCGGAAAACCGGAGCGGCGAGCGTTGCCATCTTTCACGATGCTGCGGCGCTTCGACTTGATTTACTGTCGCCGCGACGCGCGAAAAAATTTCAAAATTATATTGAGTCACTCGCAACGTTCGATCGCGTCATCTGTATTTCAGAAGAATCGCGCGCCGATCTTGTCGAGTTTTGGAAACGGTTCGGGATTGCGCCTGTCTCGGAAAAGTGCGTCGAAGGTTGGCCATTGGAGTTCGACGAAAGCGAACGCGCGCCCGTTTCTCAAAATGATCTCAAGATCGTGCTTTACGTGAGCTCTTTCACTCCGCGCAAGAATCATCTCAAATTATTTGAGGCAGCGAAACGATTGTGGAAGAGCGGGATTGAGTTCGAGTTGCGCCTTGTCGGTTCCAGCACTGGAAACTGGGGCCTCCGGGTCGTTCCGGAAATTCGGCTGCTGCAAGCGGCTGGCTGGCCGATCCGTTGGCTCAAACATGTCGATGATCGGGCCTTGCATCGCTCCTATCGCGAGTGCTCGTTTACAGTTTATCCATCACTTCAGGAAGGCTTCGGGCTCCCGATTCTTGAAAGTTTGTGGCACGGCAAGCCTTGCATTTGCGGAAATAACGGGGCTCTGGGTGAAGTGGCTGGGGGCGGCGGTTGTTTTTATGTCGATCAAACGAGCGCGGCTTCGATCGCGGAGGGAATGCGACGACTGCTGACAGATCGTGAAATCTACGAGCGCTTACGCGCCGAAGCGCGCGCGAGAACGTTTCGATCGTGGCCGAATTACATCGATCGGCTGCTCGAATACATGCATCAGGCAAAAGCCAGTGAGCGAGTTCGGCCGACGGCCGCTCACCAACTCAATCGTTGAGCGTGTGTGCCGACGATGTAGCCGTCTTGCATTTCGTGCACCCAATCGCACGAATCCGCGATCAGCGGGTTGTGCGTCACGAGCAACAGCGCGGTTTGGTTTTGCCGCACGATGTTGCGTAAAAGATCGAAAGCGCGTGCAGAATTTACCGTATCCAAATTCCCCGTCGGTTCGTCGGCCAAAATGACGCGAGGATCGTTTGCCAAGGCGCGCGCAATCGCAACGCGCTGCTGTTCGCCGCCGGAAAGATGACGGCTCGGCCGCTGCAATTTGTCTGCGAGCCCGACCGCATTGAGCAAAGCGGCGGCGCGATCACTCATTTCCTCCTCGGTCAACCGGCCGAGCCGGCGCATCGGGATCATGACATTTTCGCTCGCGGTGAAATCCTCCATCAAGAAATGGAATTGAAAAATAAAGCCGATTAATTCGTTGCGCTTTCTGGCCAACTCATCATCGCCCAAATGTGAAATCGGTTCCGATTCAATCGCGATCGAACCAGCGTCGGGTTGATCGAGCAGACCGAGAATGTAGAGCAGCGTGCTCTTGCCGCATCCTGAAGGACCGACCACGGCGTGAATGCTGCCGGGTTCAAGGTCGAGCGAAACTCCGCGCAACGCGTGAACGCGGGACTCATCCTCGCCAAGATAACGTTCGATTTCTCGACAAGTCAGAGTCATACGCTGGAGCCGCGCAACGTTGCGACCGGCGGCAATTGCGCGGCGCGGCGCGCGGGAACATAACTCGCGATGAAAACCGCGATGATGGCCAGGAGTGTCGCCCAAAAATAGTGATGCCAATCCCAGGCAACTAGAAAATGATTCGCGTAAAGTAAACCGCGGACATGAAGCGGAATATAAGACACGCCCCACGTCATGAGCGCGCCGATCATGCAACCAATCAGCGACCCGGCCACGGCGATGATCGCACCCTGCCAAAGGAAAATCGCGCTGATGTCCCGCCGCCGGTAACCCATGGACCGCAAAATCGCGATCTCCTTCACCTTTGAAAGCACGGTCATGGTGAGAACATTAAAAATGCCGAAGCCCGCGAGCAGGATGACTAACGAAACAGTGATCGCGGCGGACATTCGCAAGGTGACAAAGAGCTGAAGGTTGGCGGCCTCGCGTTCCTGCCAGCTTTGGGACTCGTGCTGGAAAAGCGTTTCGAAATGGGCGGCCAAAGCGGGCGCGCGTTCCGGATCGCGCAATTTGTAAATGATCAGCGAAGCAGGGTAAGGCTTCCGCAAAAGTTTTTGCGCGATCTTCGCCTGGCAATAAACGCGGCTGGAATCGATCGCGCCCACGCCGCTGCGCGCGATCGCGGCAACGGTGAAACGCCAGTATTCGCCGCCCGGAGAGAGAAGTTGGATAGTGTCGCCGACATTCACATCGATAAGCTCCGCGAGCCGCGACCCGACAATCACCGCGCTCGGATTATTGCGAAAATCATCGAGGCTGCCGGCAATCAGTTGTTGCGCAAGATCGGTGGTCTGCAAATGCAACGCGGCATCGATCCCGAAAAGATCGACAGTCGCATTTTCAAATCCGGCGCGCGCGCTAAGCGTTCCGCGCAAAACAGGCGAACAGGAAACGACGTTCGAAAACTGCCGGCTCACGCGCATGATTTCGTTCGCGTTGGTGATTCCTTCGAGATAACGACGGTGGGCGGCGTTCGCATTCGAGCGCTTCGGCGGAAGAATCAAGCCAGTGTACTGATCCTTGAACGCGGAACGAATTACGAGCGCGCCATTGCTGCCGAGCGTCGAGTCGATGAAATGCTGGGCAAAGCCTTGCGTCTGCGCTTGCGTGCAAATGAAAATCGCGACGCCAAAAACGACGCCGGCCAGGCTGAGCAGCAGCGCGCGCTTGCGGTGAGTGAGGAAACGCAGCGCGATGTAAAGCGGAGGCGACGTCACCGTTTTTTCCCGACGGCCGTTACGGTTCGGGTTCGGACCGGTTGCCCGGGTCGCAATTTATCCTGATCGGCCACGACCACGCGATCACCTTCGCTGATCCCGCTCACCGCCTCGGCAAAATCGAGAGTTCGGAAGCCCACTTTCACCGTGCGCGATTGCACCATTCCATGTTTGACGACGAGGGCTTGATCGACCAAAAGCGCGCGCGTCGGCACGAGCGGCACATTTTTATGCGTGCCGGTAACGATATTCATCTCACCAGTCATGCCCGCCATCAAATTGTCCGGCGCATTGTCCAATTCGAGCACGACTGTGTAACGTTGCGTGTCGGGATCGGCCGCCGGTTGGATCGACATAACTTTT
This sequence comes from uncultured Chthoniobacterales bacterium, assembly GCA_955652855.1. The sequence continues at coordinate 3,361 of CATPCN010000172.1, forward strand.
GCCGTGAACTGTCGAGTGCGAAAAGCGTAAAGCGTCACCGCCGCTTTCATTCCGGCCTTCACTTCGCCGACGTCCTCCTCGTTCACTTCTCCGCGAACGTAATTTTTTTGCGATGAAACGGTGAAGAGCGGATTCCCTTCCGAAATGAGATCGCCGTCGGTCACTTGGATGCCAATGAGGAGACCATCGAGGGGCGACCTGATCTCGGAGTTTTTCATTTGTGCCTCCAGTTTTTTTACGGCCTCAGCAAGCGCATCCAGATTGCGGTCCCGCTCGATCCGTTCCGTTTCTAACGTGTCGCGCAAACGGCTCGCTTCGCTTTTCGCTTTCTCGTAATCGACCGCGGGAACATTGCTGAGCGCGGACAGTTTTTCGAGACGCTGGAGATTGTCCTCGGCAATTTTTAGCGGCTGGGAGGAAGGCAGCGGAAGGTCCGCACGTTGCTTGGCCGCCTGCAAATCAGTGATCGCTTGCTTGAGCTGACGACCGGTCGTCTCATCGGCAATCATGGCGAGCAGTTGACCCTTAGCCACCTTTAACCCGATCGCGCCGCGGCCGGCGGAAAATGGATCGACAAGTTGAATGTAGCCGGCGTTCTGCGCGCGCACGTGAATGACAAACGTTGGCTCAATCCGAACAGTGCCGTAGACCGCCGAGATCGCTTCGCCCCGATGAACGGTCGCCACTTCGGCCACGGGCAAAGAGATGTAATAAATCCACACGAACGCGAGGACGAGCGCGGGAACAATGATCGAAAGTGATTTCTTCGAACGCGGCAGCTTCAACTTTGGGAACTAACGCACGTTTGCCGCGGTGTCGTCGGAAAATTGAAAATAGCGGCCGGTCGCGCGGTCCCACTCGGCTCGCAGAATATTTTGCTGATAGGTGGCGGTCAAAACGCCGGTTTTTGTTTCGAGCAAACCGCTTTCCGCGGTACGGAAATCCAGCTGTGATAATAAGCCCTGTGCGAGGCTTTCGCTGATGATCGACACATTTTCTTCGGAAGCGGCCACCGCGCCCTCGAGTGATTTTTCGCGGGCCGCAACGGAACTCAACTCGTTCCTAATACGCTCGAGCTCGCGTGGCACATTCGCTTCCAGCTTCTCGCGCATGAGATCGTTCATCTGGCGAACTGCGCGCTGCCGCTCGACCGCGCCAGTCACCTTGCCGTTGTCCACGACTCTCCAAGTGTAGTCAGCGCCCGCGAGGTATTCGGAAGAAACGATGCCGTTCGATCGCTGCGGGGAATTTTCACTTTCGCGGCGAGCGCTTGAGGAGGGAATGTATTCGCCAAAGAGACGGCCGTCGATTGCGGGATAATAACTCGCTTCGAGAATTCGTTGGTCTTCCTCTGCGGCGCGGACAAGCAGGCGCGCCAGTTTCAAATCCGTTCGTCGTTCTGATGCCGCCGCGGTTTCGGACCCAAGATCGACATTAACCGCAGCAAACTCCAAAACGCCGGCAGGTTCGGGAAGCTTCGCGCCAGGTCCGAGCTCGTGTCCCATTGTTTCTGCCAGTTTCAGGACCGCGCCACGATACGCGCGACGCGCATCTTCCACTTGCGGTTTCAACTCCCGCGCCACGAGCGTCGCCGCCGTGAACGCCCCACGGTCCGACGTCCCCGATTCATACCGCTCTTTCGCGCTGCTGACGTTCTGTTCGAGCCGATCGCGTTGCTCATCGCGCAGCGCTTGCAGCGAACGATTATAAAGCGCCGTGTAAAATGCGACGCGCGCGGCATGAAGTTGTTCGACAACAGCGACGTTCAATCGCTGCTTGGCAATCAGCACTTCGACATTGCCGCGACGGTACGATGCCGGGATCGCCGCGTTGAAGAGCGCTTGCGCGAAAAATCCCTGGCCGAATGCGAATGGCTTTATTGTAGAGCTTTGGCCGGCGCGATCTCCGCCTTCAACTCCAGCGGCGCTGCCGATTCGGACGCGGGGCAGCGCGATGGCTCTTAAGACCAAACGTCGGCCAGCAGCCTGTTCCAGAGCAGAATGCGCTTGTTGAATCGCCGGATTTTTTTCCAGCGTCGTTGCGAGCGCGTCATCAAGGTTGATCGCAAAGATCGACGGCGCGAAAGTCCCGATCGCCAGAAACGTGAGCGCGACACTTTTCATCTCTGCGTGCTCAAAAATTTCGGCGGCTTGGCCATCTTGAAGATTTGGGCGTCCGACTTCTTCTTGTCATTGTCGATCTTGCGCTCGAAATCGAACGACTCCGGTTCCCGGGCACAGGCGCGCGCGAGACGGGCGAGCGCGACGTTGTGCAGATAAATTGCGCTCAGTCGTGTTGTTCGTGTGCGCGTGACATCGGATGCGGCCTGCAAAGTGTCGAGCTGCGTACCAAGACCAGCGCCGAGATTACCTTTCGCGATCTCAAGCGACTCGTCCGCGTTTTGAACATTTCTGGTCGCCTCCTCGAGAATGTTTCGCGCTTGTTCCAGATCGAGAAATGCGCTGCGAACTTCGGACGCAACGGAAAGGCGTTGCGCTTCGAGCGCATGCGCGGCCGCATCCCGTCGCGCGTTCGTTGCCTGAATGCGCCCTTTCGTGGCAAAGCCATCGAAGAGACGCCAGCTCGCGTTCAATCCGATGATGTAACCGTGATTGAATTCCTGACCGACCAACGGATCGTTCTCGCTGTAAACTTCGTAGCCCGAGAAAGCTTCGACGTGCGGGCGAAGCTCGCTTCGATCAAGCGTCAGTTCTTGTTCGGAAATCTCGATGTCCTTTTCGCGAGATTTAATTTCCGGCCGATTCGAATCGGCACGCGCCAGACATTCATTCAAATCGGGATGGCGCGGCTGATATTGTAATTGGCCGGCGATCTCAAATGGTGTCGCGTCGGATTCCGTTGTCGATTTTATTCCGAGAAGTTCTCCAAGGTGCAGGTACGAATTTTGTAATGCGGTCTGCGCGTTAATCAGTTCGGGCCGCTCATTTGCAAGAGCGACTTCGGCGCGGCGAACATTTAGTTTACCAACAGTACCCGCACTGAAGCGTTCTTGTTGGCTCTTCAATTCCTCTTCCAACACCCGCACGGACTGCTCGCGCACACGGATTTTTGCGCGGTTGAGGAGTAGCTCATAAAACGCGAGCCGGACATCCATCGAGACGCGGTTCGAGGCCGCTTGAAAATCATGGGTTTGTTTTTGCGCATTCAGCCGCGCCATCGCGAGCTGGCTCGTTATTTGGCCGCCCGTGAAAAGATTCTGCACCACGCGCAAGTTCGCGTTGTAATCGTCCGACCGCAGGCGCGAGCTCTCCTGGCGTTCACGTTCTCGAACCAAACCGTTCGATACGACGGCGGGAAGAAAACCGGCACGCGCCTCGATCACTCCACCGTGCGCGGCGTCGAGTTGTGTGCGGGCGATAGCGATCTCGGGATTTTGTTTTCGCGCCAGTGCAACCGCCTCATCGACTGTATAACTCGGCACTGCCCCAAAAATGCCGCCGGTCGAGGCCACCGCAATCATCGCGGCGGTCCGCAGACTTAGACGCACTCGCCTATGGCTCGGCATCGCATATTTCTTTTTCAATGAAGATTCCTCCGGGCTGCCTCCCTTATATCAGCTTCTGCTCGGAAAGGCGACTCCCAGGTAATAGGTCCGGAAAACGGCGATCCGACGAAGATGCCTAAATTTCTACTTTAAGACGCAAGTTGTATCTTGCCCCGGCATGGGGGTCGCGGCTAGGGTTTCGCTTTCCAGAATGAGAAAGATCAGAATCGCCATTGTCGGGGTGGGTAACTGTGCCAGTTCGCTCATCCAAGGAATAAACTTCTATCACGGTTCCTCCGCCAATGGCACAGGCGTCGGGCTAATGCACCGCCAGATCGGGTCTTATCGGCCCGGCGACATCGAAGTCGTCGCCGCATTTGATATCGACCGCCGCAAGGTCGGTCTCGATGTGGGCAGGGCGATCTTTGCCCCGCCCAATTGCACGAAAGTCTTTTGCGAAAAGATCAACCTAACCGGTGCGATCGTAAAAATGGGCTGCGTGCTCGACAGCTATGCGCCGCACATGCGCGATCAGGATCCGCTTCGCACATTTCTCCCGCTCGAAAAGGAATCCACCCGCGAACAGGTCGTATCCGAGCTGAAGGACTCAAGCGCGGAGATCATGATGAATTATCTTCCGGTCGGTTCCGAGGAAGCCACCCGTTTTTATGCGAGCTGTGCGCTCGAGGCCGGGATTGCTTTTGTCAATAACATCCCGGTTTTTATTGCGAGCGATCCGGTTTGGGCAAAAAAATTCGCGGACAAAAATCTACCGGTTATCGGCGACGACATCAAAGCGCAAATGGGCGCTACCATTTTGCACCGAACGATTATCGATCTTTTCCGAAAGCGCGGCGTAAAGGTCGAGCGCACATATCAATTGAACACTGGCGGCAACACCGATTTTCTCAACATGTTGAATCGCACCCGGCTCACGTCGAAAAAGACATCGAAGACCGAAGCCGTGCAATCGGTCATGGCTGAACGGCTCGCCGACGAAAATATTCACATCGGCCCGAGCGATTATGTGCCGTGGCAGCGCGACAATAAAATCGCCTTCATTAGGGTGGAAGGCCGGCTCTTCGGCGACGTGCCGATGGAGATCGATCTTAAACTTTCGGTCGAAGACTCGCCGAACTCAGCGGGCGTTGCCATTGACGCGATCCGTTGCTGCAAACTTGCGCTCGACCGCGGGATCGGCGGTGTATTGCATTCTGCGTCAGCTTATTTTTCGAAGCATCCTCCGGTGCAAATGACCGACGACGAAGCGCATCGCTGCGTCGAGCAGTTTATCCGCGGCGAACGCGATTGCTGATGGGACTCAAAGCAAATTGAGCTGAATCGCCTGCGCGCGTTGCGGCAATTGATTGAGTTCGCTCCAGGCTTCCTTTAAGTCTGCCTCTTCGTAGCGGAGAAGCGCGCCTGTGGACGTAGATAATAATGCGGCCTGCACCGGCATCTTTGTGATCGCGGAAAGCGCTCTCCAATAAGCCGAAATCTGCAAGCG
>CATPCN010000173.1 GCA_955652855.1 uncultured Chthoniobacterales bacterium
AGAATTACCCTGGTGTCCAGTTTCCTAAACTTGATCCCAACTTCACCTCAACTACGCAGGGCCACATCTTTGCTTTCTTCGATGGTGCAAGCTATGTCGCCGTGCATAACCTGGAATTGACCCGTGCGTACCAATCCGCCATTTACATAGCTGGTGCGACGACGCACATCGAGGTTCATGACACCGTCATACATGACATTCAGGGCGTGGCAGCGAACAACCCGTCGGGTATTTCAACGCAGGGCGACGCTCACAATATTCACCACGACTGGATCTACGACGTGTACGACCCGTCAAAGACCGGCTCCATCGGTTGCTCGGATGGGACCTGTGACGTCCAAAATGAGTCTGACGTTGTATTGTTCGAAGGCGTTAACAACAAAGTAAATTACAACAAGCTCTTTTACACTACTGTCGTTGGTGGCTCACCTCTCTACAAACAGGGCGAGTGTGCCAAATACAAGCACGGTACAGATCCCGCAACTGGTGGCACCTTCGAGTTTCGGCGCAATGTTCTTTTGAATTGCCGTCTAAGAAGTCTTCTTAACGGAACTTCGCATTCGCGAGTGCTGGATAACTATATCCTCGATTCGGAAATGATGGCGCAGGAAGACGGCGGGGGCACACCTTACCTTTCGGACGAGGTATACGACCACAATACATTCGATAACTCCGGAGGGCTCGTGTACAATCCCCAGCAGACGCTCGGAACGCTCGGAGTCTTAACATTCACGAACAATTTAATTATCGACCGAGCGTCGTGTCCGTATGACTTGTACGGGGGCTTCCTGGTCATCGGAAACTACATGAGTAACACCGTTCTCGCCGACATCGTTAACAACCACAAGTTCGTCGCCGACGACAACTGTTATTACAACCCAGGTTGCGCGGGACAAATGGACTTCGGAACCGACAATGCTTCGCCATCCGACAATCAAGGAGGTAATTATTCTTTCAGTGCGTGGAAGGCCCTGTCCTATGGCTACGACCCGAACAGCTGCGAGGTGAATCCAAACCTGAACTCTGATAACAAACCTCAAGCCTCATGCTGCGTGAACGCCGGTTCCCGGCGCTCCAACGCCGATGGCGGAGGGTGGAGCGTCGATCCTGCGATCACACTCGAACCGGTGAAGATGCTTTTCAACAACGCATGCTCTGGATCTGATTGCCAACAGTATTAAGGACGTAATTGACAAACCCGTACATGGAGACAGACCCTTATGAAACATGGAAAAACCTGTGCCTCATTTGTTGCGAGTGCCGTAGCGCTCGCACTGTTGGTTCACGCCACAGACGCGAGGGCGGACACCCTAACCGGATGGTTTACAGTCAACCAGCTTGTGGATGGCTACCAAGTGGACGCGCTCCTGGTGAAGCCCAGCACAGGAACGCCAGTGGCGACGAATCCGTCTAGCTGCGATACGACGGATTATTATGTTCTCACAGACTACAACCCCACCGCATACGATTATAAGAACAAGGCGCCAATGCTGATGGGAGCGTTTCTTGGGCGCAAGGAAGTTCAGTTCCTGATCAGCGGCTGCGCACTAGGTGCCACGTATGGTGGTGCAACCTCCGGACGTCCGCGCATCACGCAGGTGTTCGTTCGCGAGCCAGGCACGACCTAAACGCTCATCGAAGGAAGCAAGCTCTCTTAAAGGCACGGCAGTTCGGAGATCCAACTCGGAGCATAACTGATTAGGTGATTTATGTTGAGGCGAGACTGCTATATGGGCATCCGCGACAGATTTCTGATCTGCACCTTAGCCGTTCTTCATGCCAGCGCGACATTCGGTCAGGTTCCGTACGCCCAACTCAACGGAGACGGCTTTGGCGAACGGTTTGGATTGAACGTTCATAGCTTGGGTGACGTTAACAGCGATGGTGTAGCCGACTTTTTCGAGAGCTCGAATACGGGCTACGACGCAAACGGATTCCCATATAACGATGGCCACATCAAGGTCTATTCGGGCGCGAACTTCTCCCTTCTGCATACCATTACCGGCACAGTCACGACTTCCGGCGGCGTAACATACTTCCCCAATCTGGGTCAGTCGTCCGGAGGGGCGGGGGATCTCAACGGAGACGGAAAACCTGAGATCATCGCCACCCGAAACAATTCTGCGACGGAAACGACGGGCAAGTACGTGGAGGTTTACTCAACGGCTACGTGGGCGTCCCTGCATACGTTTGGCCCTTTTACATTCGCAAAAGTCCTAGGCGGCGATGATTATGACGGTGACGGTAAACCGGATATTGTTATCGGTGATCCCGGTTCTTCCGGTAGCAGCGGCGCCGTCTACGTCTATTCAGGGACGCTGAGCGGCACGACGCTACGAACATTTTCCGGAGGAGCTTCTTCTGCCTTTGGTGCTGATCTCGCTCGAGCAGGAGATGTGGATCGTGACGGTTATCCCGACCTGATCGTAGTCAATGCACCACTCGGCGGCAGCACGCCTAGAACCCTCTACATCTATTCCGTCAAGACCGGCAGTCTAATTGTGAGTAAGACTCAGTCTGCAATCTTTGGATCAAGCGGAACGATTGCTTATGCGTCAGGTGTCGGCGACATCGACGGAGACGGATACGATGATTTCGGGGTTACCGGCACTGACGGAACGGACCAGCAGGTAAAGTTGTACTCGGGCCATACGGGAACGCAAATCGGTACGACAATTACGCTTCAGGCAGGCATTTCGGTCGGTCCCATTGAGAGACTAGGGGACATAAACGGAGACGGGGTTCCTGATTTTCTCGTCGGAGCGCCGGGCAACTCAACGACCGTCGGGTACGTCCAAGTGTTTTCAGGCTCGGACCGATCCTCGCTTGGAAAGTATCCCACAGAGTTTCCCGGAGATCAGTTCGGATTCTCCATTGCGGGGATTGGTGACATCAATGGCGACTGCAAACCCGATTTCGTCGTCGGGGCGTACAAAAACAAGTTCGTGTCATTCCCCGGTCACCCCTCGAT
>CATPCN010000174.1 GCA_955652855.1 uncultured Chthoniobacterales bacterium
ACTAGGCCGAATTTGCGTTCGGCCAAAAAGCCAAAGAGGAAATAAGGCTTGGACTCGGTACGATACGGGTTCTGCTCTAGCCGTTGGCGACCCGTGTAGTAGCTCTCGATGCCGATGCGACCCTTTTCCTTTTCCCACATGCCAACAATTCCGAAGCTATGGCGTGGCGTCAACGGGCTGTCCACCCGCTGGCCCCTCTCCTGCTGACTCGATTGAACGAAGGTATAACTTGCGGTCGCAGAGAATGGAGCCTTGCGCAAGGTGGCGAGAAATTCGACACCGACATTATTGGTCGGCCCAGATAGATTGGTGAGCTGGTAGTGTTCGCTACGTTCAACGTTGATGGGATGCCGTATGCTGGAGCCGAATAACGTCGCAGTATAGGAAATTGGGCCGAAACTGCGAGTCAGATCAAATGACGCGCTTCGTCCACGCTCCGCTACAAGCGGCACCGGTATCACCAGTCGAGACAATCCCGCGGCCTCTGTTTCCTCGGTCAGTGGAGTAGGAGCGAAAAAACCCTCTCCAGCCGAGAGGCGGCTGGTCCAGCCTTTCCAGCGAAGGAGCGCAGACACTCGTGGACTGAGAAAAGTGCCGTATTGATTATGAAAGTCCGCGCGTGCGCTAGCTGAAATGGAGAGCCATGGCGCGATGTTGATATCGTCTTGAACGAACACTCCTGGAGTAGTGTATCGATACGCAAAACGGGGAACGTCGCGAGGACGATAGACTTCCCGCTCCACCGCGACGCCCGCCACCCAAGTGTTCCGAGCGAAGCTCCCACGGATTGTGAGTTCCCCAAAAAGAAGTTCGTGGCGATCGCGTTCGCCGACTTCGCCGAAGCGGTGATCGTGGAATTGTTCGGAGGTGGCGAAGCGCGCCGTGACCACGTAGCGCTTGTCGATAACAAACTGCGCATTGCCGCCCAGGTCGTAGCGCCGCGTGTTCAGAGCTTCGATGTAGGGCGCGCCTGTCGCCGGTAGAACCGCTCCGGGCATCGTCCCGCCTTGGCGATTCTCGTAGGTAATCCCGCTGGTAAGGAAGCCGCTCGCGCCCGTGCCATTGTCCCAGAAGAAGCGCGGCCGTACGACTCCGCGCGCGTATCCGGCCAAATCGGCCCAGCCGTCGTGGTCGATGTCTTTGCGCTCTTGCCAGTCGCCGCTGCCGATGAACGACGCGCCCCAATGCGGAGTGAGTTGCGATGCCAGGAAGAGCGAGGTGTCGGTGGCGCCTCGGGTTGACCGGTTGAACAAAATTTCGCGAACCGGCTCTCGGCTTGGACGTCTGGAGATGAGGTTCACAACACCGGCCATGGCTCCAGCGCCGTAGAGCGCGGATGAGACACCCTTGATCACTTCGACCTGACCGAGATCGACCGGAGGAATCTGCAAGAGTCCGAGACCTCCGCCTTCCTGGCCGAACAGCGGTAGACCGTCTGCCAGAAATCGCGTGTAGCGCCCGCGCATTCCTTGAATGCGTACGCTAGCTGCGCCCAAAGAGGGAGAGATAGTCTGGACTCGAAGACCACCCATTTCGTTGAGCATCATCACGATGTCTCCAGGGGTCATCATGACTTTTTCTTCGATCTCTTCCCGGTTAAGAACCTCGACGCGTGTGGGTAGGTCTTGAAGCCGTGCGTCGGTTCGTGTGGCGAATACGGTTATTTCCTCTTCATTTTTCTGTAGCGGTCGAAGCTCAAAAACGATCTCCCACACACGAGCCTCATTGACCAGAAGTGTCGCTCTGGCAGGAAAGTAGCCTTCCTTTGTTACGCTCACCTCCACGCTTCCCAACGGAATCGAGGCAATCGCGATTCCCTGTTGGTCCGTCTGCAGGGAGATGTCATTCAAAGTTACTTTCGCCCCGGCCACAGGGCCGGTTTCCGTTTTTACCTCGACCCGTATCGAAGCGCCTCGTTCTTGCGAGAGCGCTGGAATGAAAGTGGCGAAGATAAAGAGAAGCGGGTAACGGCCGCCACGGAGACTGCTCGTCAGGATTGCCATTGGGTTCTCGCGAGGCGAAGCTGCCGAACCGTGACGTTCATTAGACAACTTCCCGGTCCAAAGCTTCCAGAATCCCGCACTTGCCGATAGGGCGGTTGCCAGAGCAGCCCTCCGTCAGATGTTGGAGAGCTTGCTCAATAGCCTGCAAGTTGCGGATCTTGGCTCTGACCTCACAAAGTTTCTCCTGGGCTTGTTCACAGACTTGAGAACAGTCCTGATCGGGCTCGGCGCGAAGCGTGAGCAATTCGCGTATCTCGGATAGTGTGAACCCGAGTTCTTGGACGCGCTTGATGAAGCGCAGCCTGAGAGCCGCATTTTGCGGATATGCCCGGTGCCCCGACGTTTTGCGCGGCGGCACAGGTATGAGGCCCTCGCGCTCGTAGTAGCGAATGGTCTCCAGGTGGACGCCGCTTTCTTTGGAAAGTTCGCCGATCGTAATAGTTGGCATGTTCAGCCTCGAAGAGAGCTTGCTCTAGTCTAGAACCCGTAGTGACCTACGGGTCAAGAAAATTTCGTGTAAAGTACAAGCCATGTCCCTGCGAAGCGTTATTTCGCTGGCCTTGATTTTCACCGGCACATTAATCCAGGCTCAGCCACGCTCGGAAGAGGAACGCGTCGCTGATCTGAAGAAACGCGTAGTGGCCGCACTGCAAGTGCCCGTCGGCTCAACGGTGGCCGACGTGGGCTGCGGAGATGGTTTCTACACAATCCCGTTAGCCCGTTTTCTCGGACCATCCGGCAAGGTGTACGCGGAGGATATCGATGATAAGGCACTCTACAAACTCAAGCAAAATCTGATCGAAGAACATCTGGAAAATGTTGAGATCGACAAAGGATTGGCAGACGATCCTAGATTGCCTAGTGATAGCCTTGATGGCGTTCTCATCGTAAATGCGTATCACGAGATGCCAGCACACGAAGCCATGCTCCGGCATGTCCGCGCTGCACTAAAACAGACCGGACATCTAGTTCTGATGGAACGCATCTCGAATCAATTCGAATCGCTTTCGCGTGAAGAGCAAATCAAGGTACACCAGTTAGGCACAAACTTTGCAAAGCATGAACTGGAAGAAGCGGGCTTCGAGGTTAGCGAACTTCATGACCCATTCACGGAACGCGCCGATGACGGGAACGGCAAATCTCGCTGGTGGCTCCTGGTCGCTAAAAAAACGGCACGCTAGAAATTTCTTCAACGCACCTTTCAGGCACTACCGTTTCTTGGTAGTCCGCGTATTCGAGAGATAATCGCGGGCTTGTGCAATTCCGGCTATGATTGGGTCAGGCTGGCGGCCAGGCTCGCCTCTTGAGGGCCTCGCGAACGCCCGTTGTGGTGAGGCACGGCGCATATTGAGCTTGTCCCCGCCGCGCCAGGGCGGGAATCGATTCGCCGCTAATCTGGAGTTAGGCGCCGACGGCCGGTTTGGATACAAGCATCTTCGAAGCAGTCAGCGGCGGGCTCTTTCGAATTCGTCCTCGGCTTCGAGCATATCCTGCTCGTCAGCCGGCTGGTGGCCGGCCGGATTTCGGACAGGCGCCGGTTCGCCGATGGACGTCCCGTTCATACGTCCTCCGATGCAGCGCCGGGCCGCTTTCGCTGGCCTTTCTTTCCGGCCGCCTTCCGCTTCTTCGCCAGGTAAAGCTTGGCTTCAGTAAGCGTGGCATTGTGCAACCGGCTGAAGTGGGTCCAGTCCTTCCGTTCCAGCGGTTTCAGCGCCTCGATCAACTCCATGTTGGCCCAGGCTCGCATCTCCTGAACAAGTATGCGGAAAGTGTTCGCGAGATCCCGCTGCCGGAACGCGCCGAGCTCCTGCACCCGCGCGAAGTCCGCGAGGACTTGCTCGAAGTCCCGATTCAAAGCGTAGAGTATCTCGTAGACGGGCAGCCTCTCGACGGATTTCACGAGTCGGCGCCGTTTACGTGGAAGACCGGAGTTTGAGTGGAGTTGCGCTCTCCGCGGAGAGCGGGTAGGTTTATGGGTAGCCATGGTTGCCCCGCCTTTGGGCGACTTTGGTTAGGGGCGCGTTTGGTGCTTGTTACACCAGCGCGTCCCGGTTACGGTTTAGCTCTTATTGCAGAGCAAAGATCGAACGTTCAGTATTGGGGATGTTTTATTCTATGTCAATATCCCCGCATTGGTTGTCGGAGTAGGACTTATCCGTTAGTACGGGAAGCAATGAGGGCCTGGTGTTGGCCAACAACAACATTTAGAGTTTGTGAAACGCTCTGTGTCCGTCCCTCACTGTAGGTCGTCAGAGGTGTCTATGTCCGCCTCGAAACATTCGGTACGAACGATCATGACGTGCAGGACGGCTGCGTCACTCACGGGGATCGGGCATTGCTGGACGAATTAACAAAACTGAAAAGGGAGAACCAAGCATGGCAAATCGCAAGGACGTTTCAACTCTTAGCCCGGCGCAACGGACCCAGTTGCGGACGCTGCTCGACCAATTTATCAGCAAGCCCACGAATAACCCCGTCGCGGAACACAAGGCGGCGGGTATGGACATGTCCCTCATGATCCACATGCAGGGCTTTCTTGTCTGGCACCAGCATTTTCTCGCGGAACTCGAAACCTGGCTGGTCAACAACGGCGGTGCGAAATTCGTGCCACTGCCATATTGGAATCCAGCGAAACCCATTCCGGCACAACTCAACAAGGGCAATAACAACGTGAACATGCCGCTGCCGGCGAATCTCGGACCGTCCGCGCTGAAAACGATCACCAGTTATACTGTGCTGAATACTCGGGCAATCCCGTATCACAACGCGGTGCATAACGCCCTTGGGGGCCAGATGCCGAACCCCGATACTTCTCCAGGAGATCCGATTTTCTGGCCGTTTCATGCTTTCCTCGTGGCCATGTACGAACGCTGGCGCAACTTGTAGCTCGCGAGGCGACCACCGTCATTGGGGTGCATGACGGTGGTACACAAACTGAGAATTGCGGTCTAGCGTTGAGCCCTACTATTTATGGTCTGGATGATCCGAGTGCGATGAAGAGTTGGCGCCCCACTTCACGCTAACTCCGACGAGTTTCTTCTCGGCATTCTCCTTGGCGTTGATCACAACGCGCTGACCTACCTTAAGATCCTTCAGGGAAGCTTGCGCATCGTTGTTGCTGAATGTGGTTGAGGCGTCAATCAGGACCGTAACCGGCGTGTGCTTGACGGTATCCACGGTAATCGATGTATCCGTCACGGCTGTAACCGTGCCCATGACATGCTCGATGCCGTTGTGAGCGAATGCGATAGCCGACCCTAACATCAGGGCGAAAATCGCGATAACTGAGTGAATGCTTCTTTTGCCGTTCATGAAAATTCTCCTTGGTGGGTATTCACTTGACTCAGGTAGCCCCTACAGGTTGTGGTTGGACTCCACGCCGGCAGCGGCGCACTTGACCATGGATTTGTACGGGACGGGATCGATGGCGACCGCCTGCTGTACCAGCCGGTAGAAGAGCTTTCCT
>CATPCN010000175.1 GCA_955652855.1 uncultured Chthoniobacterales bacterium
GCATAAATAGAGGAATCGCGAATACCCGGGCGGTCCGGCGAAACAATTCTCACTCCGACCTCGCGGGCCGCGTCGTCGGTCAATTGCGCCATTGTCCGCGAGCTCGGCCAGCCATGGCAGAAAATTACCGGCACGCCATTTGGATCGCCATATTCCTCGATGGCGATTCGCCTGCCATTTTCGAGCGAAATTAATTTCTCGGCGCTCATTTTATGTCGATCTTACGTAGAGGCGACTCAGCGCTTGCGTTGCGCACGCCCAATCTGTAGTCCAAAGTCTGATGCGCACATTTGGCCACCTCAGTTCGTATTATTAAGTATGAACGATTACTCACAACCGGGAGCGGGAAAAATTTCGGTACATGGAAATGGCGTCGGCGTGCCTTCGCCGGAAACGGTCGAAAAGCGCGCACGCGAAATCGCGCTGATTGACGAACGCGATCCAAATGAGTTCACCGATGCGGACTGGGAACAAGCTCGCCAGGAATTGCTCGGCACGGTATTGCCATTGCCGCCGGAAGAACCAAAGGAGAACGCCGATTTAGTCGAGGAATGGGAAATTGTCGCGAACGATAGGGGGCATCGCGTCCCGCGGCCCGGAATTGAGGAAGATGAAACGTTAGGCGAACAACTCGTTACCGGTGGCAACGAAGAAGCGGCGCACGACCAAATGCTCGAAGCGCGCAAGGAAGAGCTCGAGCAGGAGGGCGGAATTACTTGAGTCCAACTGCGGCTGCGACGATCGACAAGACTGCGGCCGCCCCTGCGCGTTCGCGTGCAACTTCGTCGCGCGCCGAACAACTGCTCGCGCGTTTTCACGCAGTCCGAAATTTCACCACGCGACTCTGCGAAGGCCTCGAAGCCGAAGATTGCGTCGTGCAATCGATGCCCGACGTAAGTCCAACAAAGTGGCATCTCGCGCATACCACCTGGTTTTTCGAAACGTTCGTCGTCAAGAAATGGGTGACGGGATATCGTCCCGAAATTCCCGAGTACGCATATCTTTTTAACTCCTACTATAACGCCGCGGGTGACATGCACCGTCGCGATCTGCGCGGCTTGATCTCGCGGCCGACCGTGGAAGAAACGCATCGCTTTCGTTCCTCCATTGACGCGTACATCGACAATCTCCTTTCCGAAGCCGACGAAAAACTTTTCGACGAAATCGAGCCGATCATGACGCTTGGTTTTAATCATGAACAGCAGCATCAGGAATTGCTCGTCACGGACATCAAACATGTCTTCGCGCAAAATCCGCTCCATCCGGTTTTCCGCGAGCGCAAGATCGACAATAAGATTGCGACAACCTCGCCGCTGAATTTCATCGCATTTGACGAGACGATCATAGAGATCGGACACGAGGGCTCCGGATTTTCCTACGACAACGAAGGCCCGCGACATCGCGCGCTCATTCCGGCGTTTTCACTCGCGACGCGACCGATCACGAACGGCGAATACCTTGAGTTTATCGAAGCCGGCGGCTACATGCGTTCTGAATTTTGGCTGTCGCTTGGTTGGATGACAGTGAACGAGCAGCGTTGGGAGGCGCCGCTCTATTGGACAAAACGCGATGGCGCGTGGTGGAATTTTACGCTCTCAGGTTTTCGGCCCGTCGATGAATCGGAACCGGTCACGCATGTGAGTTATTTCGAAGCCGACGCATTCGCGAATTGGTCGGGCGCGCGATTGCCCACCGAGTTTGAATGGGAACGCGCGGCGGCGGATTTGCCGATTCGCGGAAATTTCGTCGAGACGGAGCGCTTTCATCCCGTGCCCGCCGGCGCAACATCGACAGACGGCGCGTTGCAACAAATGTTCGGCGACGTTTGGGAATGGACGCGCAGCTCGTACTCCCCCTACCCCGGTTATCGCGCGGTCCCAGGGGCCCTCGGCGAATACAACGGGAAATTCATGTGCAACCAGTACGTGCTGCGCGGCGGTTCGTGCGCGACTTCACGCGATCACATTCGCCTGACATATCGCAATTTTTTCCAACCGGAAAAGCGATGGCAGTTTAACGGAATCCGACTCGTGCACGATCCCGCATGAGCCGCGCATTGCACGAAAGTGCCGTGCTCGATGTCGAGCCGGCTAATTCCGATTTCCTTTCCGAAGTTCTAGCCGGACTTTCGTGCACGCCGCGCTCTTTGCCGTGCAAATTTTTTTACGACGCGCGCGGCGCGGCCTTGTTTCAAAAAATTTGCGAGCTCCCGGAATATTACATCACGCGCACCGAGCTCCAGATCCTGCAGGATAATCGCGCCGAGATCGCATCGCAGCTTGGCGAGAACATTGAGCTGATCGGCCTCGGCACCGGCGCGGGCACCAAAACGCGCATCTTGCTGGAGAAATTGCGCGAGCCCGCCGCTTACATTCCCGTCGATATTTCGGATAAACAATTGCAGGAATCGAGCGAGCTGTTTCGCCGCATTTTTCCGAGTTTGGAAATTCTTCCGGTCTGCGCCGATTACCTGCAACCGTTCACAATTCCGTCGCCGCAGCGCGCTCCGTCGCGGAAGGTGGTTTATTTTCCCGGTTCGACCATCGGCAATTTCGAGCCTTCAAGCGCAGCTGCATTCTTGCGGCGGATTGTCGATCATTGCGGCAAAGGTGGCGGACTTTTAATCGGCGTCGATTTGCAAAAAGATCGACAAACACTCGAGCGCGCTTACAACGACAGCGCCGGCATCACCGCGGAATTCAACCTGAACTTACTCGTTAGGGCAAATCGCGAGCTCGGCGCTAACTTCGACATTGCGCGCTGGCGGCATCAGGCAATTTACAATTCGAAGGAAGGCCGGATCGAGATGTACCTGATCAGCGCGATCGATCAAACGGTCCGCATGCAAGATCGACAATGGAGCCGGCGGGAGCCGAGCGACATGGACGGGCAGCGCGAAGCGTTGACGAGCGGGAAGCGAGTCAATCAACTCCATTTCGCCGCCGGCGAAAAAATTATCACGGAGTATTCCTACAAACATTCTCGCGAAGGTTTCATCACCTTGGCGGCTTCGGCTGGTTTTTCATTTGAGCGTTTCTGGACAGACGACGCGCAGTTGTTTGGCCTTTTTTATTTCACCGTGCAAAGCTAGCGGGCGTGAGCGCGCTCGTTGAACTGGTCGGCGTCAGCAAACAATTCGATCATGTTTCTGCGCTGGCTCCTCTCGACTTTTCGGCAGAGCATCATAAAACGACGGTGCTGATCGGTCCGAGCGGGTGCGGAAAATCGACATTGCTTCGTTTAATCATTCGACTCCTCGTGCCCGACACCGGCACGATCAAACTCGATGGCGCGCTGGTCACTGCCGCAAACATTTTGCAGCTGCGCCGGCGAATCGGGTACGTGATTCAGGATGGCGGTTTGTTTCCGCACCTGACCGCGCGCAACAATGTTTTGCTCATGGCGCGGCATCTTGGCAAAACCGAAACGATGATGCGCGACCGGCTCGAAGAGCTCTGCGCGCTCACGCGATTTCCGCTCGACGCGCTCTCGCGCTATCCTCTCGAACTTTCCGGCGGACAACGCCAGCGCGTCGGCTTAATGCGCGCGCTCATGCTTTCACCCGAACTCCTGCTGCTCGATGAACCGCTCGGCGCGCTCGATCCGCTTGTGCGAGCTTCTCTGCAAAAAGATCTCAAAGAAATTTTCGGGCGGTTGCAGCAGACGGCGATTCTTGTCACGCACGATCTTGCCGAGGCCGCTTACCTTGGCGACGAAATCGTGCTCATGAACGAAGGGCGGATCGTTCAGCGCGGATCGATTGTCGATGTTCGCGAAAAGCCGGCGAACAATTTTGTTTCCGAATTCATCAACGCACAACGGAGTCCCGCGCTCGCATGAGAACGTCTGTCGCGATCGCATTCCTGCTCGGCGCATCTCAAATCTTCGCCGACCCCGTTGTCGTGGGTTCAAAAAAATTCACCGAGTCTTATGTCCTCGCTGAAATTGCGAAACGCTCGCTCGAGAACTCCAGCGTCGTGGCGGAACATCGACAAGGAATGGGCGGCACGATCATTCTTTGGGAAGC
>CATPCN010000176.1 GCA_955652855.1 uncultured Chthoniobacterales bacterium
CAGGTGTTTCCGGTCTTCGACATTCCGAATTGGATCATTCGTTCGATCGTTTTGGTGATCATTCTTGGCCTGCCCATCGCTCTCGTGCTCGCGTGGATGTTCGAGCTAACGCCGCAGGGAATTAAACGGACTGAAGATGTCGATCTTGTAGCGGCGGCCCAACAACCAAAAAAGCGCACCTGGATTTTTGTAGTCGCCATCGGAGCCCTTGTGTCGATCGGATTGTTTTTTCTCGGCCGTTACACTGCGCCAAACGGAACAGCGCTCGATGATAGCAATAAATCGATCGCCGTTCTGCCGTTCGCGACTCTCAGCGATGACCGCGACGACGCTTACTTCGCCGATGGCGTGCAGGACCAGATCCTGACCAACCTGGCCAAGGTTTCCGATCTGAAAGTGATCAGTCACACGAGTGTGCGCCAGTATAAGACGGGCGCCGAACGCAACCTGCGCGAGATCGGAAGGCAGCTCGGCGTCGCCTACATCATGGAAGGCTCGGTCCAACGCGCGCGGGACCGCCTTCGGATCAACGCCGAACTGATTGACGCCCGCACCGACGCGCATGTTTGGGCCGAAACCTACGATCGCACCGCAGCCGATTTGTTCGCCATCCAAAGCGAGCTGGCGCAAAAGATCGTCGCGCAATTGAAGGCGAAACTTTCGCCCCAACAGAAAGCGGAAATCGAAGAGCGCCCGACGCAGGATCTGGACGCCTTCGAACTTTATCTCCAGGCCAAAACGACGGTCGACAGTTACATTAATGCCACCGACGTGCGGGCCGCGCTGCTTCAGGCCGTGAAATCCCTCGACGAAGCGATCAAGCGCGATGCGAATTTCGTTTCCGCCTATTGTTATTCCGCGCGCGCGAACGATCTCCTTTTCTTTTTCGATCTTGATCCGACCCCGGATCGCATTTCGCTGGCCGAGGCTGCGGTCAACGCCGCGCTGCGGCTGCGTCCCGATTCGGCCGAGGCGCATTTCGCTCGAGGCGATTATTTGTTTCGCTGTCTGCGCGACTACAATCGCGCGCTGGAAGAACTTGCGATTGCCCGGCCGGGTTTGCCGAACAGCGCGCCGTTTTTTATTCTCTCCGGTTACGTCAATCGACGTCGCAATCATTTTCCCGACGCCGAACGCGATTTCTCGACCGCGTTCGCGCTCGATCCGCGAAATCCGAACGCTTACAACCTGCTGGCCGACACTTACGTCCTCGAACGCCGCTTTCCTGACGCGGTGAAAGTTTATGATAATGTTCTCGCCGCGGGCGAGACAGTTCCCGTCGTCCGGTTCCGGCGCGCGTCCGCCGTCTTTTTTGGAACCGGCGATTCCAGCCAGTTGCGCGATATTCTGGCCAAATTTCCCGACATGGAAATTGCCGGCGGCCAGACACCGGCTCGAGCTTTGATGGCGATGCTGGACCGCGATTATGCCGCGGCGGAAAAATTCCTGACCGATTCGCCGCGCAAAGATTTTCAGGACATCGACTTCAGCTTTTATTTTCCAAAATCCTGGTACGAAGCCATGATCGCGCGCGCGAAAGGGGATTCCACGAAAGCGACGGCCGCGTTTCGCGAATGCCGCGAGATTCTGGCGCAACTATTAGTTGTCAAACCGGAACACGCGCGAACGATCGCGGTGCTCGCGCAGGTCGACGCCGGCCTTGGTCAGAAAGATCTCGCGATTCGCGAAGCGCAACACGCCATCGATCTGATGCCAGTCTCGAAGGACATCTACGACGGCGCGCTGGTGCTGGAAGGGTTAGCTCAGGTTTACACTTGGAGCGGCGACCGCGACCGCGCGATCGAAGTAGTTCAGAAATTGCTGACCATGCCCGGTTACACCAACTACGCCCGCTTGAAAATGCATCCGCTCTGGGCCCCGCTCCGCAGCGATCCGCGCTTCGAAAAAATTGTAACTTCCCTCGCGCCGAAATGATTTGACGCTTGTCGCAGTCCTCTGACTTCTCATTTACGCGCGCAACAGAGATCCATCGATGTCGCTCAGTTTTGTGCAACCGCAAAGCAACATTGCCTCGTCAAGTTCGCGTCGCAGGATTTCCAATATGTGAGCAGCGCCTTTTTCGCCCGCGACACACAATCCCCACAGAATCGGACGGCCGACCAACACCGCCCCCGCCCCGAGCGCGATCGCTTTGAGCACATCGCTCCCGCGCCGAATTCCGCCATCGACATAAATCTCGCAACGATCGCCCGCTGCAGCGACAACAAATGGGAGCACTTCGCAAGTTGCGGGCGCGGTGTCGAGCTGTCGGCCGCCGTGATTGGAAACCACAATCGCTTTTGCGCCGTGGTCTGCGATGCGTCGCGCATCGTCACCGCGGCAGACGCCTTTTACCACCACCGGCAATCGCGTGCAGCTGCATAACCAATCGAGATCGTCGAAGCCGAGGTCCGATTTGAAATTGTCGCGGACATACGCCGCCAGTCCCGAGCCTTCTACTTTTGGAATGTTCCCCTTCCCCGCGGGCGCGAGATTCTCGACCGCCAAACCGCCGGGCAAACAAAATTTGTTTCGGCTGTCCCGTTCCCGCGTGCCCAGACCCGGCGCATCCACCGTTAGCACGATCGCTTCGGCACCGGCCGCCTCTGCTCGTTGCACCAGCGCACCCGTGATCTCGCGGTCCTTATATATATAGAGCTGGAACCAGCGCGGACTCCCCGCCTGCGCAAGAACCGTCTCCATCGCCATGTTCGAGAGCGAACTCAGCACGAACAATGTGCCCGCCGCCCTGGCCGCCTTCGCCGCGGCGATCTCACCTTCTGCGCAAGCGAGTCTATGGAAGGCGGTCGGCGCGATCACAATCGGCATCGAGACCGGCTGCCCCAGCACGGTTGTGCTTAACTCGCGCGGGCCAACTCCAGCGAGCACGCGGTAGTAGAGCTTTAGTTTTTCCCAGCCGGAGACGTTCTCCCGCAGCGTAATTTCATCCAGC
>CATPCN010000177.1 GCA_955652855.1 uncultured Chthoniobacterales bacterium
ACTCTGTCGCCAGTGTATCCGCTGGTGGGGCTTTGCATCGGATACATAATCGTGATGTGGTCGAACCCGATTCGGCTGCCGTTGCGCGACGGGTTTCGCTGCATCACGCGCTTTAAACGCATCTGGCTGACTTTCGCGCTGCTCGGTTTCGCCTATTTCGTTTTTCAATTTTCGACCTTCACGCCGATTCAAAGCCAGGCCGATCTCGATCTTGGTCAGGTCACATCGGTGTACGACTGGAACTGGCCGCGGCTCATGGACGTCTGGCGTGAAACGCCGTTGCCGGCGCTGGAAGGTGTCGCGGGAATTTTTGATAACGCGACTACGACTTATCCGCTCTCGGTCATCGCGGCCGTGCTACTGATCATGAATTGGCGCGGTTTGCACGGAGCTTTTGTGCGGGCCTTGCGGCAACGATATCGTTTTTGGAGCTGGCTCATCTACGTGATCGTGCTCCTCAGCGCGCTGGCTTCATTATTAAAACCGATCGTTTTTTGGCGATTGCCGGAATGGGGCGGCAAAGTTCCGGCGGCTGGTCTTCTGCAAATCTCGGCGAGCGTGGACGCGGTGGCGTTCATCTTCGAATATCTCTTCGGCGTTTACATTCAGGTTTATCTGATCACGGTTTGTCTCGCGTGGATTAAAGGTCTGAGTTTTGAAGAAGAACCGCTTTTCCGTTTCGCCATGCGCCGTTTCAGCTACGTCCTCAAATGGGCGGGCCTGATTGTGGTCTTGAGCACGCTGATTGTGCGCGCGCCCATGCTGCTCGCATATTTCATGAACGTGCCCGATGTGCTCGATTATCTTCCAATCGAGCGAGTGGTGATGAGCGGGCTCATCATTTTCTTCGCGTCGGTGCAGATTTCGCTGGCGTTGCATAATGAAAACCTTGGCGAAGCATTGCGCACACACCGCGAATTCATTCGGCGAAACTCGGGGCGTTTCCTATGGTTCTTGCTTATCGCCGGGCTCCATTTTTTTGTGCTGACAGCGTGCGACGCGGTGGTGCGCGGCGCGATTGCCGATCGTCTGGTGGCGTTAATTGTCTGGAAAATCATTTATGTCACCGCGCGCGGACTCGTGACCGGTTGGCTGTTGGCGACCTGGGTTTGTTTATTTCGACAATGCGAATCAGGACGCGCTGCCTCTGAGAGTTGGGTCCAATACTAATCGGCTACCTACCGTGAATGCGGCCAAGATCACGCGCGAAAGCAAATCCAATCTCGCGCTCGCTTTTGTCGCGTTAGGCCGCGAACGCCGGCGAGATATCTCGATCTTTTATGCTTTCTGCCGCGTAATTGATGACATTGCCGATTCGCCCGAGCTCAATATCGATGCAAAAGCGCGGCAACTACATCGATGGCGCGGATGGCTTCGCGCAGGATCGCTGGATGAACCGGAGCTCGCGCGCGATTTGCGCGATGTGATCGCAAAATATCCGATCACGCCGGAGATGATCGAGGAAGTGATTTCCGGCGTGGAGATGGATCTGACGATCACGCGCTACGCCACCTGGCAGGACCTTCGCGTTTATTGTTACCGTGTGGCGAGCGCCGTCGGGCTCGTCAGCATCGAGATTTTTGGCTATCGCAATCCGCGCTGCAAAGAATACGCGGTCGAGCTCGGCCTTGCCCTGCAAATGACAAACATCATTCGCGATGTCGGAAAAGATTTACGCCACGATCGAATTTATCTGCCCCAGGAAGATTTTTCTCGCTTCCATTACTCCGAAGCCGAGCTGCAAGATCGACAATATAACGAGCGCTTTATTGAGCTGATGGAATTTCAAGCAGCACGCGCTCGTCAATTTTTCGCTCGGGCCGCGCTTGCTTTGCCCCAGGAAGATCGCCGCTCGATGGTGGCCGCCGAGATCATGGCCTCAGTTTACCGCGGACTTTTGCGGCGAATGGTGCTGGACAAATTTCGCGTATTTGAAAAAGAATATCGCCTTAATCGGCTGGAAAAAGCTGGCCGGATCGCCGCGCAGCTGCTCAAGTATTATTGAATTCGCCGCGCTGGACATCCGTCTGACCTTTTTGTTGCGAAACCTTTGATGATAATCCTATGAAAACAAATTACTTCAGAATTCTATCGACGCTGGTAATCAGCCTTTTCGTGATAAGCGCGACTGTTCGCGCGATAGACGAGGCGATCGAAGCGAAACAAGTCAGCAAGGAAGAAGCGGCAAAGAAGTATCCGCCTCCGCCGAAAGGTTACCCCGTCGGAATCGTCTATGGCAGTGGCACGCCTGGTTTCTTCCAAAGCCCTTATTCGGGCACCAAGATATATGATTGCCGGAGCCTTCCTAAAGGAGCATTGGTTCTCGATAAGTACGCAAATAAGGTTTTTGTGAGGCCTTAACTGCGAGACACATTCGAATACCAGGCAGTTTTTCGAATTTGCGTAACGCAACTTCCGTCTGATTTGCCGGTTGAATTGAACACCATCATGAAAAAATACGCGCTTCTTTCAGTCCTCGTCCTTTGCTCGCTGGAGTTGAACTCCTGTGACACTTATGTCGGGCAAGGCGCAGGGTACGGCGCAGCCGCGGGTGCGATTATCGGCGGCGCGGCGACAGGGCGAGTGCGCGGTGCCGCGGTAGGCGCGGCCATTGGCGCCGCCAGTGGCGCGTTGATCGGCGCTGCGGTCGAAGAGGATGAAGCGCGGCGATACGGGCCGCCACCGGAAGGCGGTTATCCCGTTGCGCGCTTTAGTGGAACTCCGGGCTTAGTCATCAGCCCTTATCCGCCGCATCGACTCGTCGATGTGCGGGGAATTCCGCACGGTGCGATGGTGAGGGATCCTTCTAGCGGCGGCGTCTTTATCAAACCCTAACCGGAAAGCTGTTTCAAGAAACGGGCTTGCAGAATCAACCCGTTTTCTTTTGCAGCGCATCGACGAGCGCTTGAGCCTCTTCCGTCATTTTCACCAGCTCTGGCCAACGCCGATGATAATTTTCCCCCGGAAGTTTGCGCGTGGCATCGAAGCCCATGTGCGAGCCGATGTTTTGTAACGTCGGCGCGTGATCGAGCGAATCGCTTGGGTTTCGGATGATCGTGCTGTCGCGTTCCGGATCGGTGTTCGCACAAAGACGAAAGAGCACTTCGCTCGTGTTGTGCACGTCGCAATCCTCGTCCACCGCCACGATGTATTTGCTAAACATCATCTGTCCCATGCCCCAGAGCCCGTGCATCACTTTGAATGCCTGATAGGGATACTG
>CATPCN010000178.1 GCA_955652855.1 uncultured Chthoniobacterales bacterium
ACAACTTTTTGCGCCGTAACGGATACTCAGCGTGCTGCCAACTTCCCCGCCGTACAAATGATGAATCCCAGATAGTGAAATGGCGCTTGCTGATGCGTCCTGTTCATCCCGTAATTCTAGTTCTCCTCTTCCTTGGCTTCGTGGATTCCAAATCACAAGGTTTTGGTTGCATCTGTTGGCGCATTCTTAGAAGCTCGGGTTCTCGTGCGGTTGCTTATTGAAATAATCATTATCGGTGCCCTGATTTATCTCGGTTGGGAAAAGCCTTTTAAAGAACGGGTGAATCAGGTGCGCGGGAGTTCTGCGGTCAAGCAAACTGTGTCTGCGGCGCAAAGAACTCTGGCGGCAACGCCCACGCCGACGCCGACGCCAACACCGACTCCATAACGAAGATCCTTCGTCAAAGCGACGCCGTCGTCTTCGCTTGCCAGGACAGGCGCGACAAACGAGTCAGCGATCGCCGCCGACACGCGCTTTATACAACTCCACGCGCGCGCGCGCGTGGGCTAGCGCCTCGCCTCGCCGAACGGAGCAGCCGCAACGGCACGGTGTGAAGTATGCTGACTCGACTAGCATGACAAACGCGACAAAACAGCCGGAAGCCGTCGAAAGAGCCAACGACCTGCTCCTTGAGCAGGGACATGACATGCGAAATTATGGTGACTGGGCGAGCATGACGAACGACGAAAAGTGGAACGTGATCGAAGAACGTAAAACGCTGCTCGGTAAGATTGGGTGCAATGTGTCTGATGAAAAGCGAACGGTTATCAATGTCAGAATTGGGGAGCTTCGCCGGGTGCAGGATTCACTAAAATAAAATTTCCATACTGACCGCGCTGTCTGCGCGTTCGCTAGTTGATTAAGAACCGCTGCATGCTCGACATCATTCGCCGAAGCCGCGCCCTTACTGAACTTGTCAACAAGGCGACTGCCATAGCCCGGATACTGAGCTTCTTTTTGCTCGGCAAGTTTGGCTGACTCTCCAAATTCTCACTGAATAACTGCTTTAGCTTCGGGCAGTCCGCGTAGTGCTCGTCCTGCGTCTGTTGCTTCTCTATTAAGAGAAACTCCAACTTCTCCGCCAGCCTTAGGTTGCTCGGCACTCGCCACACCGGAGGATTCTCCTGTATCAGTTGCGAGCGGTCGCTCCACAGCGCCCGTGTTAGGAGCACCTTGGGGTGGAAGAGCGGTTTCTTGTTCGGGGGCGAAGTGTTCGGACCTGAGTTCATGATTGTTTCCTTTCCGGACATCAGGAACTCACGGCAAAATAAAACCGCCCAGTCCATCAGGACCGGCGGTTCTTTGCCGAGGAGATTTTTGTTCAGCGGTATTTCATCCGCCGCACATCGGCCGCGAATCCTGTTCGCGACCAAGGCACCTTACGTCTCCATCGCAGGTTGCCAGGCTCGTTTCCGAGTCGTTCTTGATGTCCGGTTAAGAACTTAGTTAGATCGCGCCCACTGTGCAACGACATTCTCGTTCGCGCGTTCAAACTCTACGCACGAGAGCGGAAAACTGTGCTTGCATCTTTGGCCATAGTCGGGCACGATCTGACACTGTGAAAAGTGTTCTCCTAGCTGCAACGAGATGTAAGAGTCGTTCCCTTGGACTCTAGCGAGGTAGTGTCCGCCGTTGCCGATGCATACGCCGCATTGAACGATCGGTCGCAGTTGGTGAAGCCACGGTCGAAACTGCCAGCCTCGTGGTTCTCAACCCGGGAACATTTCTTCGTAGCGTACAAAGCTGAGTACTCGTCGTTGACGAAACAGCTTCACGACTCATACCACCAGATATACGCAGAGCTCGCATTTTTCGTCGATGACGATGACGTGGCGCGGTTCGAGACAGCCCTCGACATAGCAACGAAACATCGAATTGAGCGGATGCACAAGTTAGGCATCACTGAGGAAGAGAGCTTTTGCAGAAGGTATCTCGCCTCCCCCGCAGCGAAGGTAAAAACGCGCCAGCAAATCTGGGATAGCTTGCGTGCAGAGGAGACCTGCCCGCGGACTCACTTGCTTATTTTAGCCGAGACTCTCTGTTTTTGCGGCGCACTGTACCGGGCGATGTATGACGAGTGGGCGGCATTCGCGAACTTTGTGACTTCGCAAAAGAATGGAAACGCCTAACCATGCGATGGAGCGAACAGCGGACCGCTGTGCGCTCCACTTTTGAGATGACTTCCACACTTCCACTCCGAGCGACGAGCGCCCTCGTCCGCCGTCGCTCATCTTGTTCTCGTTAGGTCTCTTCCCCGTGAAATCCCTTCTACTCTGGTTGCTCGGTCGCAGAAAGAAAACCCCCGAAGAAAAGGGGCGAATGATGGACAGCCTGAAAGTCACGCGGTTTGAGATATTCAAAAAAGTTCATCAAAATCTGCCGGAACGCCTGCGCAATTTGGATGAAATAAACCGGGCGATCGCTGAACAAATTAATTACGCTACTGCCAGTGCCCAGTTCGTCGGCGACGATGAGGCAATGCTGCTGCGTGCGACAACTCCACGCGCGCGCGCGCGCGAGGGAGCGCCATCTCGCCAGCCCGTTGACGGGATATTGACCGTATCAGCGTCTCAAATGGCCGCTTGGTGTCGCTAATGTTCGCACATGCACGAGAGGCAAGGACTCGTTAGGCGTGCTGCAACGAGTTTTCAGTCCACTGCTCTGCCAACTGAGCTACCCAGCCGCATCCGGAAGATCGGACATCACCCGCGCAGGAGTCGGGGCGTTCACTATGCCGGATTCCGACTGCTGAGCAAGTGTCGCCGTGGCGACGCACAATGAAGCATGGACAGCACACGGCGCCGATCTAGACTGCAAAAATTTCGCGCGCGTTGATGAAGGCGATTGTTTTGACTTGCGACCGCTACCGGGCGGTAACCGAGCATATGATCCTGCAGTACGAAAAGCTTTGGCCGGATCATCCGTTTGTCTTTCGCGTTCCGTATCAGAAGCTCCAGGGGGCGCCGGGCAATCGAGCGGAGTACGTGGAAACGCCGCCGGAAATTCGCGGCACAGTCCTCCAAACTCTCGCTGGTCTGGACGACGAAGAGTGGATTTACTGGTGTCCGGACGATAAATATCCGATTGAGCTGGTAGTAGATAAGATTGTCGATCTTGTTTCGGATAT
>CATPCN010000179.1 GCA_955652855.1 uncultured Chthoniobacterales bacterium
CTTGAAACCCACGCCTTCGATCTCCAGCTGTTTCGTGAAGCCTTCGCTCACGCCTTGCACCATGTTGTGCACGAGCGCGCGCGAAAGACCATGCAATGCTTTCACGCTGCGCGTTTCCGCTTCGCGCACAACCGAAACGCGATTGTCTTTCACGCTCGCTTTGATTTGTCGCGGCAAAGTCCAGTTCAATTTACCCTTCGGCCCCTCGACCACGACGGCGCCGTTATTGTCGATGTTGACTTTGACCTTGTCGGGAATCTCGACCGCTTTATTTCCGATTCGTGACATAAAAATCTTACCAAATGTAAGCCAGCAGTTCGCCGCCGACGTTTTGCTTTTTCGCTTCCCTTCCCGATAAAACACCTCGCGGCGTCGAGAGAATCGCCACGCCCATCCCACCAAGCACGCGCGGAATTTCCTGCGCGCCAACGTAACGGCGCAATCCCGGACGGCTCACGCGCTTCAAACCGGTGATCGGGGTCGAGCGATTCACGAGTTTATTCGTGATCTTGATGCGCGGATGCGCGGCTTTCGTGTCGACCTCGTAATCAGTGATGTAGCCTTCGTCTTTCAAAATGCGAACGACCTCGCTCTTGATCTTCGAGTAAGGAACAAACAGCTCAGGCTTCTGCGCGGCGGCGGCGTTGCGCACGCGCGCGAGCAGGTCGGCAATAGGATCTGTAACAGTGCTCATGAAAATCAGGCGGCCTGCGCGGCGGGCTTCTTCGCCCGATCAGTGAACGGCATTCCCATTTCGCTCAGGAGCGATTTGGCTTCTTCGTTCGTCCGCGCAGAAGTGACGATTGTAACATCAAATCCGATGTTGCGCTTGATTTTATCAAGCTCGACCTCGGGAAAAATCGATTGGTCGGAAACGCCGAGCGTGTAGTTGCCGCGGCCATCGAAGGCGCGCGGCGACACGCCGCGAAAATCCCGGATGCGCGGCATCGCCACGCTGATCAGCCGGTCAAGAAATTCATACATGCGCGCGCCGCGCAGCGTCACTTTCGCGCCGATCGCCTGGTCCTTGCGCAACTTAAAGTTTGAGATGCTTTTCTTGCCGCGCGTTTCAGCGGCGCGCTGACCGCTGATGAGCGCGAGCTCGGTCTTCGCGTCTTCCAACGCCTGCTTCACATCCGATTGCGAGCCGACCGATGTGTTGATCACGACCTTCTCGACTTTCGGAACTTGATGCGGATTCTTGTAGCCGTGTTGCTTCTGCAACGCCGGCATGACGCGCTCTTTGTAGTCCTTGTAAAATTCGTTTTCCATCACGCCGCTTTCTTCTCGATCTTTTTCTCCGGCTTTTTCTTCGTTTTCTTGTCGATCTTCTTCTCGCGCTCGACCAACTTCACGTTCGAAATATGAATCGGGCCTTCGCGCTCAGCGATCTTGCCGCTCGGGTTGTCTTGCGATTTGCGCAGATGCTTTTTGATAATGCGCACGCCCTCGATCAAAACGCGCTGCTTGCGCGGCAGGACGTCGAGAATTTTTCCGGTTGAACCTTTGAAGTTCCCCGAAATCACTTCGACGTGATCGCCTTTCTTTACGTGCAGCTTTATTCGATTCATAAAACTTCCGGAGCGAGCGAGACGATTTTCATGAAATTGCGCTCGCGCAATTCGCGCGCGACTGGGCCAAAAATGCGCGTGCCGCGCGGATTCAAATCTTTGTCGATGATAACGATTGCGTTGTTGTCAAAACGAAGCAGCGAACCGTCATCGCGACGGATCGGCTGTTTAGTACGCACCAAAACGGCACGAACAACCTCACCCTTTTTCACCGTGCCAGTAGCGCTCGCTTCCTTCACATTTGCCACGATGACGTCCCCAATGCCGGCCGATTGCGCGGTTCCCTTGCCGATCACGCCAATCATCGTCGCCATGCGGGCGCCGCTGTTGTCCGCCACGTCGAGTCTCGATCTTAGGTAAACCATATTTG
Organism: uncultured Chthoniobacterales bacterium; assembly: GCA_955652855.1. Next base: position 1,942 of record CATPCN010000179.1, read on the forward strand.
TAGCCCCCGGCACCTTTACTTCTTCACCACTTCCACCAGTCGCCAGCGTTTCAATTTGCTCAGCGGCCGCGTTTCCATGATCCGGACCGTGTCGCCGGCCTTCGCTTTGTTTTCTTCATCGTGCGCGTAAAACTTTTTCATCTGCTTCACGATCTTGCCGAACTTCGCGTGCGGCACGCGTGTGACCGTCCGCACGACGATCGTCTTGTTCATGGCGCTGGAAATGACTTCGCCCGTTCGCGTTTTGCGCGATAAGCGTGCCGTTTCCCGTTTCACGTCGGGCGGCAGAGGCGGTGGTTGTGCAATTTGTTCGGCCATAAAAATTATTTCGCTTTCTCTTTCGCGGCGCGTTGTGTGAGCACCGTTTCCAGCCGGGCAATATCCCGCCGGATCAAGCGCAGCCTGCTCGGTTGCTCGAGCTGACCGCTTTGTTGCTGCAACCGCAGATGCAAACTTTCCTGACGCAGATCGCGCTTCTTTGTCGCGAGCTCGTCTGTGCTCATCTCAACTATTTCTTTAAATTTCATGAGTCGTTAGGATGCAGCCACGTGGTGGCGGCTGAGGAATTTCGTGCGCACCGGTAATTTGTCGGCCGCGAGCCGGAGCGATTCACGCGCGACCGATTCCGTCACGCCGTCGAGCTCGAACAAAATGTTGCCCGGTCGAACAGTCGCGACCCAATACTCCGGCTGACCTTTGCCTTTGCCCATACGCGTTTCGGGCGGCCGCGACGTGACCGATTTGTCAGGAAAAATGCGTATCCAAAGCTTGCCTTTGCGTTTCATGTTGCGCGTGAGCGCGACACGCGCCGCTTCGATCTGCGTGTTCGTGATCCACGCGCGCTCGAGCGTTTGCAGGCCGAACTCGCCGAAATCGATTCGCAGATTGCGTGACGCGGTTCCCTTGCGACTTCCTCGCTGGGACTTCCGATACTTCACGCGTTTTGGCATCAATGGCATGGCAATACTCCTTAAACTGCGGCCGGCTCAGGCGGTCGCGGAGGAAGCGGAGTGGGCGCTACAGGCGCGGCTTCTTCCTTTTTACAAATCCAGCATTTCACGCCGATCTTTCCGTAAACCGTGTTCGCTTCGGCAAATCCGTAATCGATTGGGGTGCGCAAAGTATGCAGTGGCACCTTTCCTTCGCGATACCATTCCGAACGCGAAATTTCCGCGCCGTTCAGCCGGCCGGAGCTGCGCAAACGAATTCCTTGCGCGCCGAAATCCATCGCGACCTGCACCGCTTTTTTCATGGCGCGGCGATAAGCGATGCGGCGCTCGATTTGCAGCGCAACGTTCTCCGCAACGAGCTGCGCGTCGAGCTCCGGTGTTTTGATTTCTTGTATGTCGATCTTGATCTGCTTGCCCTGCGCCATCTTTGAGATTTCTTCGGTCATTTTCTCGATCTCAGCGCCTTTGCGGCCGATGACGATGCCGGGCCGCGCCGTATAAATGGTGACGCGGATGCTGTTCCAGGCGCGTTCGATCACGATTTTCGACACCGCCGCGAACTGCAGCTTCTTCTTCACATAACTGCGAATCTCGAGATCGCCGTGCAGAAACGCCGGCAACTCCTGCGGCGAAGCGTACCAGCGCGAGCGCCAGTCGCGATTCACGCCCAGGC
>CATPCN010000180.1 GCA_955652855.1 uncultured Chthoniobacterales bacterium
CTTTGCCGACGTTCCGCGGCGCGCACAAGCGGTTCTATCGTTGACAAGGCAAAGAGCGCGCTTCTACATCGACGTAATGAAGTGGCGCAACCAACTCCTCGCGCTTTTCTGTCTGTTGGTCTTCGCCGGGTTCGGCGTCGTTTATTTTCAGCATTGGGTCGTTCAGAAGCCGTTCGGAATCGTTTTGTTTATCGGCGAAGGGCTCGCACCCGGCCGGCTGGCAGCGACGCGAATGTACGCCGGCGGCGCCGATGCGCGTCTCGCGCTCGACACCTTGGAACATGTTGCGCTCGTCAGAAATTATTCGAACGATTTCGCGACGCCTGATTCCGCGGCGGCCGCAACGGCGATTGCAACGGGTGTGAGGGCGAATAACCGCATGATCGGAATCGACGTCGAAGGAAAACCACTCGCAAACGTTATCGAGCTCGCTCGCGAACGCGGGCGCGCGACTGGTCTAATCACAAATACGAATTTGACGGACGCGACTGCCGCCGCGTTTTACGCGCATACGGCGAATCAAGAGGACCGCGAAGACATTGCCCGAGCGCTCGTTGAAGGAGGAAAGATCGACATAGTGTTCGGCGGAGGCGGTGCCGATTTTCTACCGAATACGAAAGGCGGACGCCGGCATGATCAACGCGACCTCATTCTGGAGATGCAACGCAATGGTTTCGATCTTGTGCGATCAAGGGCCGAGCTGGAAGCAATTCCGCTTTGGCGACGTCCGAAAGTGTTGGGCATTTTCAGTTCAGCGGAGCTGGCTTTTAGCGATCAAGTAGAAGCGCGCAGCGCGCAACCCAGCCTCGCCGACATGGTGCGGCGCGCGATCGAATTACTACAGTTCAATCCGGGCGGTTATCTGCTCGTCGTAGACACCGGACTCATGCGTAAAGCCGCGCAGGAAAACAACGGCGAGCGAGTGCTCGCCGAAACAATAGAGCTAGATCGCGCGCTCGCGATAGCGCGGCGTTACATCGGCGGCAAATCGACCGTGATCGTTGCCGGTGATACAGCGATAGGCGGGATGAACTTGAACGGCTTCCCATTTCGAAAACATACCGGAGTAGCGCTCCTCGGATTCAACTCAGCGGGTGATCCATGGTTGACTTGGGCGACGGGGCCGAACGGAACAAGATCGTACGGCGCGGCAAAGCTCGCGAACGAGAATGCGCCGGGCACTCCTGCAGGTTCACCAACGCAACCGACCCAAGGACAACAACAAGAGCCCGCAGCGTTTTTCACGGCGACGGCCGAGAATACTGTCGATGATATGATCGCGTTAGGAAGCGGCCGAGGCGCAGAAGCACTCCATGGCTCGATCGATAGCACACAGCTTTTCGAAATTCTGAGAGACGATCTTTAGCACGTCTGACCTGGCCAGGCGAAAGCCGAGCCATGCAAAAAAGAAAAACCCGTCGATCGGCGTTGAAGCCAATGACGGGCTTTCTTGAAAAAGGTTACCTACGGGCTGGTGGGCACGATCTCAGGAACCAGCACAAACGGTGGCGAATCCGGCAAATTCGGCGGCGGACCTTCAGCCGGCGCTTGAGGACCTTCGCCTGGAATTTCTTTGTCCTTGGCGTCGGTCCTGTCTTTGGCGTCGACAGTATCTTTGCCGTCACTCGAAATCTCGGAAGAAGAGGCGCGGCCTACATTCGAAGTCAGCAGCGTGGATTGTTTTGACTCTCCGAACGCCGCAATTTCCGCAACGGAGAATGAAGTCTCGCCCTGCTCAGCGGGATTCCACTTTACCATGACATAACGACCGGAAGCGGAAGGAAAATCAACCGAAGCGCGGCCTTCGCTGCCTTCCGTCATCACCATTCCAACGGGTTTCATTTGCGCGATCGCGTTATCGTTAATCGTGAGTGACTCCGGTAGTATCTCCGGCGCACCTTTTCGGCCAGCGAGTGTGCCCGTGTTTACCCTCACTCTGTTATCCGGTCCGACTCCAGGCAGGGATGAAAGCACGTAGAAGTGGATGCTGCCTTTACGCGGTGAGAAAATCGCGGACAGGCGGCGCAACGTGCAAACTTTACCGAGATCAACAACCGCTGTGGGCGCAGCATCGTTCGCGGCGAAAGAATAAGAGGTGCCGGTTTGATCATCGATCATGTTGTTCGCCTCTTTCAGATCACTGCCGGAGCTCACATAAAGAGCCCGCGCTTTCGCATGTAGATCTGTGAAATTGTAAGAGATCAACGCAAAGCTTTCGGAGTGATCTTGTGCGCTAAGTTTGCGCTGACGCGGCATCGTGAAATCAGAAACAATAGAAGTCGAATACACGCCGAAGCCCGCGATGCGTCCGGGCTCGGTGACATTGAAAGTGAGCTTGACGTACTTTGCTTCGCTGGGACCGATTTTCGCTTTTACCGAGTCGGCGCTCAGTTCTTGTTGCGTGACATTGTGCCATTGAGGACTATCAGCCGAGAGTTTCGCGCTGGACGTGGCGATGCTCACATCCCCTCTCGTTCCGTCATTCAAAAAGGCGATGTTATCGACGTTTTCGATCTTAGGAAGCGTGATCAGAATTGTCGAAGCGCCGGACGGCAGTGCGTACCCGACAGTCGGATCGTCGCACAACAGCGCGGCCACGGCGGAATTATGATCTTCCGATTTTGAACTCAATTGCAATTGGGCAATTGGGCTGCCTTGCGGTGCGGCCTCCACTTGCGCGCCAAGATGATAACGGGCTAGATTCTCCAGATACGCAGGAGCTTGCTCTACAGTGAGGGGCGGAACTTTTCGCAGGGTTACGTCCGCGGCGAACAATCCTGGAACGATCGCGAGCAGAATTAAACTAATTGAAGTCTTGCGGGAAAAGAAAAATGCGCCGCTCATAATTTCCATATCTACAAAAACGATGATAGGACGCGCGTTTTGTTTTGCCAATACAAATTTTCACGCCGCGCAAGATTTTTTGCCGGGATTCCCTTTTGCGTGATCCCCTGGGCCGAATTCGGAAAAGGGCGTTTCGCCGAATTGTCTCCAGTGATCCCTTACCCCGCCGGAACTCGTCGCGGCACTGTCCTAGACGGCTGGGTTAAAAGAGATCAATTTTTCGCGTAAAGCACTGATGCGGCTGCGCGATATTTGTGACTGCCGGAGTACGCGTAGAGAGGAATGTATGTGTGTCTGCCGAGTTGTTCAGTCTTGTAAGCCGCCCAGTTAATTGTCGGATCGAGAACGTATGTCCCGTTATCCGTTTCCCAAACTAACCAAGTGTGAGTCATTCGACTGGTCGAAGTGCGCCTTCCAATTACCAGCCGCACGTTGCTCGCTCCGGAATCTTCCATCCGCTTGTACAGCGCCACCGCTTTTCCCTTACAGTCAGCAACGGCGCCGGATTGCACCTCTTGCGGGGTTTTCCACTCTTGCGAGAAGCCGTAGGGAATGCCGCGCAAGGCTTCAATCCAATGATTGACTAGGGCAAAAGAGACTTGACGCCCGTCACCCCGACCCTTCGATGAAAGCAGGACTGGACGAATTCGGCCCATTTGGTGATCGTACGGGGTGGAGTCGACGTTCAAGAAGACGGAATCTGCGAAACAGGATGCTGTTAAAAGGCAAACGATACCTGCAATTAGGAGAGAGACCCTTTTGAGGGCGAACGGTTGGATGCTCATGAAGACCATAGTAAGTAATTATGGTGGCTATAAGCAGCGAACGTGCCAACCGGGAGCCCCGCAAAACCCAATTTACTGGTTATTGGGGAATTCAAGGCTTCTGCAGCGAGGATGCCCCTTTCATCCTGTCCTTCAAAGCCAGCCGGATCGGATGATATTTGATTGCTCCGCACCACCGTGCAGGACCGCGTCGATGCGACTTCGCTGGAGGCCTTTTCCGTAATCGTCGTAAGCAAAGAGACGAAAAATTTGATTGGGCTAATTCTCGCGCGCAGCGAAACTCTCGAGACGTAAGACCTGCATGAGATCGTTGTCGGGGGTGCGACGTAACCGCGAATGCCTCCGCCGGTTGGATTGCCCAAGAACGACTTGATATTGTGCGTCTGCGAAGAAAAACAATGGATTTACGACGGCCTTAGTCATCCCGAGAATGAACAGCAGTCATAACCGGCAAAAAGCGGCAAGCAGGCCGCCCTTAGAAGGATCCTACCTTAGCAAAGCTCCAACTGTTGCAGGTTTTCCTTTTTTCTTACTGACTGCATTCTGTCTGCTGCTCGTGGGGCTTCTAATATTCCGAAACTTCGTTCTGAATGATAAGGCGCTCTTGTATAAAGATATGGGGAGCGATTCTGTAAACGATACTTATCCATATTTAATTCACCTCTCAGATTACATTCGGAGGGAAGGTTTTCCTTCTTGGTCTTTCTATGTAGGGATGGGTCAAAGTCTCGCCTACCTAGCGGGTGACTTGATCTGGCAACCCATTATATGGCTGCCCAGAGAGCTGATTGCTCGCGCTCTTGTATTTCAGCATCTGTTCAAAATCCTTGTCGCTGGATTGTTGTTCTTCCGGTTCCTGCAACTACGCGGTCTTAATTTGTGCGCCGCGTTCTTGGGTTCGCTCTTGCTCTCTTTCTCCGCGTACATGTGCATGGGTAGCTGCTGGATTATTAACGCTGACGAGGTTGTATGTTTTACATTTCTCTTGTTCGCCGTCGAAGTGGCGATTTCACATGGTCGTTGGATTTATATTCCGTTCGCTGTTGCCCTTGTCGGCCTAGTGACGGTGTTCCATCTCTACTTGGCGGCCGTGTTGCTGTGTTTCTATGTGCCAGGCCGGCTCGTTGAAATATATGGCTGGAGACCGTTCTCCTTGTTCCCTATCTGCGCCCGGCTTGCAGCCATCGCCTTCCTAGGGGTTGGGCTGGCCGCTGTTATTTGCCTTGGAAGTCTGCACTCCATTCTGAACAGTCCCCGCGGATCGGGTACGATTGCCAACTTCACTTGGAGCCCAACCCCGTCGCTGTTTCAACTCGAATCACCTCTCTACTATGTGACAGCCGCGTTGAGGCCATTTTCAACCGACATGGCTGGGACTGGGGATGAGTTTCGGGGCTGGGAAAACTATTTCGAGGCGCCGATGAGCTATTGCGGGCTGCTTTCTCTCCTCATGTTCCCGCAAGTGTTCATCGCTGCCACTCGCCGGCAGCGCATTCTCTACGGCCTGTTCCTGAGCTTTATAATTGTGCCAGTGGCGTTCCCATGGTTCCGGTATTTTTTTTGGCTTTTTCACGGCGGCTACTTCAGAGCGTTTTCATTGTTCTCGATTCTCGGAATTATCGCACTCAGCATGAAAGCTTTCTCACGCTATACCGAATCGAAAAGCCTCAATCTCTGGGTTCTAATCGTGACTTTGGTTGTATTATTGGGTGCCCTTTATTTGCCCATCAGCGAAATGCAGGCGCTTGTTGATCCCGCGCTTAGACGGACAGTCGCAATTTTCCTAATATTATATGCAACTCTGCTGGCTACCGGCCGGATGCTGAAACGGCAAATCAATTTCGGATGGATCATCGTAGTCTTAGCCGCGATCGAGGTTATTTCCTTCGACGGAATAACTGTCAATCGCCCGACTGTGACAAAACAGGAGTTGAATGAGCGTGTGGGCTATAATGATGAGACCGTTGACGCAGTCCGAGAAATAAAAGCGAAGGATAGCAGCTTCTTCCGTATCACTAAAACTTGGGGTTCCGGACCTGCCACAAGCATTAGCTACAACGATGCGATGGTTTTCGGTTATTATGGCACGTCGTCCTACAGCTCTTTCAATAATCTTAACTACATCAAGTTCTTGATGGCTTCGGATGCCATTTCGAGCGATGATATCGCGACGGACGCCCAGTGGTCACCAGGTTTGGTGTGGCAGCCTCTCCTTTCCACTTTTGCGTGTGAAAAGTACGCGCTCACTACGACTCCGGCGCCGTTCAATGCCGCCGAGCGCTACGAATTTGTTAAGCGTTACGGCAATATTTATCTCTTCCGCAATAAAGCTTTTCTTCCATTTGGATTAACATTCAACCGTTACATTTCCGAAGATATTTTTCTGAAAATGCCCAGCTGGGCAAAGCCGCAAGTGCTGGTGCATGCAGTCGCCATTTCTGACAAAGATGTCAGTGATAAATGGGAGCTTTCGCAGCTGAGTCTCGACGAATTAAAGCGGCGGATGCGTGAAACGCCGCTTCCAGATGTCCTATCCGAACGTCGGGCAACAGCACTCAGCATCCGCTCGTTCAAAGAGACGCGAATCGACGGGACGATTCGACTCGATCATGCAGGCGTGCTGCTGCTCCAGATGCCATTCGACGCGGGTTGGCACGCCTTTGTAGATGGGCGAGCCGCGCCCGTAATCAAGGTAGATGCCGGATTGCTGGGCGTCGTGCTGAAGAGCGGTGAACATTCGATCAAATTGATCTATCGCCCTCCCTTTCTATACGCAGGTGCTACCGTCACTGTAGCGTCCTGTTTAGTCCTCTTATTAAGCATCCGCCGATGGCCACGGATTCGCTTACTTAATTGAAGACTCGAACGCTCAAATTACAGCGGATTGGTCGTGAGATAATCGGAAATGCGTCACATTTCTGAGATGCTTCCGCCGGATTGGAATAACATTTAGGGTGATCTCTGAAAGCACAGGTGAAATCGCAAAATGGTTTGCTGCAGTGATTCGTGTCGAGAGGACTGAACTTGAGCGTGGCGTCGCGCTTTATATTAAATCATCGTGGCGGGCTGCCTCTTAATGAAAAGATTCGCCAACATATTTGCAATATTTCGCAGCGAGCGGCTACTGATATTGCTGTTGTGCTTCGCTGCGGCTCTTCGTGTTTTTATTTTCGCGGCTGCTTTCCCGTTTTTTAACAATGGCGACGAATACTTACATTTCGACCTCGTCACGCAATACTCAGCCGGTCGGCTTCCGCGCACATTCGATGTGCTGAAGAACGAATCCCTGAACTTTATCGTTCCCTACGCTTCGCCGGAATTCCTTCAAACGCCCGATCAGTTCCCGAACGCAAAGTTTCCGCCGCCTTTGTGGAAGCAATCCGCTGCGGAAGCCGCGCCTGCCATTGAGGCGACGAGGGCTGCCTGGCAAACGGAGATCAACTGGGAATCTTCTCAACCACCATTGTATTACGTGGTGGCCGGCTCGTGGTGGAGGTTTGGGCACTCCATTGGACTAACAGGAATTGAATCGTTGTACTGGATTCGTTTCCTGAATGCTCTGCTCATCGCGATACTAGTGTGGCTTGGTTATGTGATTGCGCGGACTGTTGGGCCCGAGCATCTCGGCCTGCGCGTCGGCGTACCACTGCTACTGGCGTTCATCCCGCAGGATGTCTTATACGTGATTGGCAACGACGTTCTGTCCCCGATTTGTTTTGGCGGTGTTTTCCTTTGCGTCATGCGATGGTTGCCAGCGAAATCGCCGAGTCTCTTGCTTGGCGCAATCACCGGTCTGGCGATCGCCGCAACGTATCTGACAAAGCTGAGCAACTTGCCTTTGCTCACAGTGGCGGTCATCGCAGTTACTACGAAATCGCTGCCGATGATACGGCGGCAGCCCGCGGCCGCAACTCTTGCGCTCATACTGATGATTCTCTGCGCGGGAATTCCGGTCGTCAGCTGGATGATATGGAGTAAGTCTCAATTCGGAGACATCACCGGATCGACGACGACAATCGCGCTGCTTGGCTGGACACGAAAGCCGTTTGCTGAGTGGTGGCCTCATCCAATCTTCTCTGCGCAAGGCTTGTGGGTCTTTTGGTCGGAACTACTCGCCAGGTTTTGGCGCGGCGAACTTATGTGGCAAAATCACGAATTGAGTTCGCGTACTGCTGACGAATTTTACTCAATGTCATCGCTGCTTTTACTCTGCGTGGCGATGACGGGAATACGGCGGCGCGCGGGCCTATCAACGTTTCAACAGCAGGCGCTATTGCTGGCAGCGTTTGCTTTCATAGCCGCGCTCGCATTTTTTGCGTTTCTTTCCGTTCAGTTCGACTTCGGCAATTGCATTTATCCGTCCCGCGCCCATCCATATTTTACATCGGGGCGCTTGATGAGCGGCGCGCTCATTCCCTTCGCGTTGTTGTACGCCTATGGTGTCATCCGCATCCTGCGTGGAGTCGGCAATGCGTTGCTGCCATTGGCGGTACTCGCAACCATCATGATGGTTGCGACGATGTCGGAAATTGTTGTCAATCACGAGGTTTTTGCGAGCGAACACAATTGGTTCCATCTTCCGTGAGACCATCGTCGGACAAAAATGCCGCTGATCAATGGGTCCGCATAGCGCGTCTCGCCTTGGTTATCGCCGCACTTATCGTAATGCCAATCGCCGATTGGCCGAAAGTCACGCAACGGCAAACAAATCTCGACCTCGTCGCGCAGAAGCTGAAAGAGCTTGCACAACCAGATGACCTTATCGTGGTAAATCCATGGACGCTTGGTGTCACTTTCAATTGGTACTACCACGGAGGAAGCCACTGGGTCACAGTGCCGGCAATGTGGGACCATAGAGTGCATCGTTTCGATTTACTCAAAGCGAAAATGATGTCGCCCCATCCACTCGATGATCTCGGCGAGATGATCGCCGGAACACTTCGCGCAAGTAACCGCGTCTGGTTCGTAGGTGACATCTCTTTATCAGAAACAGGTGAAAGGACACTGCCGTTGCCCCCCGCTCCTGATTCCAAGTTCGGTTGGAATTGCGATGCCTACGCGAGCGTGTGGTCGGCCCAGCTGGGAGATTTCATCCAGGCACACGCGTCGCGCGGACAGTTTATTCCGGTAAAGGGCGACAGTGCTGTAAACGATGTTGAGGAGGAGCCCCTCATGGTCGTGGAGGGCTGGCGCGAATGAAACGGTCGGCAGGTGTTTGCCTTTTACTGGCGACTATTACGTGGATAGTTTTCGCACAGACGGTCGAATACGACTTTATCAATTACGACGATAATTCAGCCGTTTACGAAAATGCCGAAGTAACAAAAGGTTTGAGTTTCCGTGGGATTGGTTGGGCGCTCACTCACAGCGATGCAGCGCTGTGGAATCCACTCAGCACGATTTCTCACATGGCCGACTGCCAGATGTTTGGCCTCAAGCCCGGTGGGCATCACTTTAACAATGTGCTCTTACACTCCATAGCTGTAATAGGCTTGTTTTTAGTTCTACAGCAAATGACAGGTGCATTGTGGCAGAGCGCGTTTGTCGCCGCGGTTTTTGCAATTCATCCCTTGCGCGTCGAATCGGTGGCTTGGGTGGTGGAGAGAAAGGATGTGCTTAGCGGACTCTTCTTCATGCTTACCCTTGCCGCATACGCGCGTTACATTAGAAAGCAAACGCTCTCTCGCTACCTCTTGGTCGCGATTCTGTTTGCCCTCGGCCTGATGTCTAAGGCCGTGTTAGTTACCGTGCCCTTTGTTCTTCTTCTCTTGGACTACTGGCCACTCGGCCGTTTCGATACTTTGAAGGCCGTAAGATCGACAAGTACTCGTTGGCTGGATCGAATGCCGACGCGACGTCGTCTCGTTGTCGAAAAAATTCCGTTACTCCTACTCTCCGTGGGAGCGTCTGTAGTTACGTTACTTGCTCAGAACCGAGCAATGAGTTCGTTGGAGAAATTGCCTTTGTTGCCACGAATAAACAACGCGTTCATGGCGATCATTGATTACGTCTGGCAGGCGTTCTGGCCTGCTAAACTCGCCGTCTACTACCCGTACCCTGCAAACGGGCCGGCGCTTTGGCAAATCGTTCTATCAATCGCATTGTTAATCGCAATCACTGCAGGTGTCTTCACTCTTCGCGAGAAGCGTCCTTATCTCTTGACCGGTTGGTTCTGGTTTCTAGGTATGCTCGTGCCGAACATAGGCATAGTCCAAGCGGGATCGCAGGCTCGTGCCGATCGCTTCACTTATTTACCGCACATTGGTTTATATATCCTGGTGGCATGGGCCGTCGCGGATATATCGGCTTCATGGCGCCGTCGCCATTTCATAATGGGACTCACCGCCGGGACGGCAATTATTGCTCTGATGTGCCGTGCCGACATTCAGACTAAGTTTTGGCGCAATAGCGAATCGCTTTGGATCCATACGCTCGCAGTGAATCCGGAGAACCCAGTCGCCGAAGGCGCTCTTGGCTCCGCACTAATGACGGAAGGTAAAATTGACGAAGCGATCACGCACTTTAAGAAGGGATTGGAAATTTGGCCGACGGACGCCGGCGCTCACAACAATTTTGGGAATGCCCTTCTCGCAAATGGGCAGTTGGACGAAGCAATCGCCCATTACCGCAAAGCGCTGGAGTTCCAATCGAACAACGCCATGGCCTACTACAATCTCGGGGTTGCTTATTTCCGGAAGGGAAACCTAGACGAGGCGATCATTCACTACAGAAAGGCGATAGAAATTCAACCGGATTATCCAGATGGATATGATCAATTGGGGAATACCCTGTTGCAGAAGGGAGAAATCGACGCAGCGATCGCTTGCTGGAAAAAAAGCCTTAACACGCAGCCCGCGAACGTCGCCACTCGCAACAACCTCGCGATCGTTCTCGCGCAGCACGGGCGCCTCCGCGAGGCAATGGGTCACTGGCAAAAAATTCTCGATCTCGATCCAAGAAACATCGACGCTCAGAACGATCTTGCGTGGATTTTCGCGACGAGCCCAGAACCATCGATCCGAAACGCTGCTCACGCTGTAAACCTGGCCAAGGGTGCGATCCGCTCTTCGGCCGCCAAGGATCCAAATATTCTCCGGACCCTAGCCGCCGCCTATGCGGAAAGCGGGAGATTTTCCGAAGCGATCGATGCAGCCGAACAAGCCATGCAAATCGCCGAGACCGGACGTAACTTTGATCTGCGTAATCAAATTCAAAATGATATTCAGCTCTACCGTTCCCACGTGCCGCTGCGGGACACAAATTTTGTGGACGTTCAACCTGCTACGGGCGCGCCGTAAAC
>CATPCN010000181.1 GCA_955652855.1 uncultured Chthoniobacterales bacterium
AGCGGACCTCTCATCGTGCCCAAACTCTACAACGGCCGCGATCGCACATTTTATTTTGTTAGTTGGGAAAGCTACAGGCAGGTGCAGGGAACCAACAGCATCGGCATTGTACCCACGGCTCTCGAACGTCAGGGCGATTTTTCGCAATCTTTCGACGCCAACGGTAAACTGATCCCGATCAAGGATCCGCTGCTCTCCGGGTCGTGCACAGCTACCAGCGCCAGTGCTTGCTTCAAAGGCAACATGGTCCCCAGCTCGCGTTTTAATTCCATCGCCCAACAGTTACTTGCAATCTATCCGCTTCCCAACCTTACCGGGCCCAACAACTATATTGCGAATGCGCGCAATCCGGACAACTGGGATAGCTTTCTGTTCAAGGTGGACCAGAAGCTGGGTTCGAAAGACAATTTCGCGGTGCGCGTGCTGGAACGATGGGAGTCTGTCACGAACCCGTTCTCCGGCAGTCCGTTGGGCACGTTCGCCGCCACCACTGATTCCGCTCAGTCGCTTTATGGAATCTCCGAAACACGGATCTTCACTCCCACTTTGATCAACGAATTTCGCATGGGGTTAACCCGTACAACCAACAACAAAGTCAGTGCTCATGCGGGAACTAACTGGGCAGCGCAATACGGCATCCCTGGAACCACGTCAGACCTCAGCCTGGCAGCCTTTCCGAAGTTCAGCGTTACAGGTTTCGAGACGTTCGGCGACAGCACCTCGAATCCGATCCGGTATACCGTCAACAACTTCAACTGGAACGACGTGGTGACGTGGAACAAAGGCAAGCATTGGTAGTGGGTCTATTTGAATAGACCCACTACCCAAGCATTCGACGACTCGTTATCCATCGCAAGCGATTATGATAGGCTTGATAATCAGATCCGGCTAACAACCATGAGAAACGCCAAAGAATTCGCGATCAAACGTATCGACGAACTGATTTCTAGAGCCGACGGCTTTCGCACCGAGGCTCTGGCCTCCTCTAAAAAACAATTCATTCTGAGCAACGAGCCGTTGTGGCAATTTCTTGTTTCCGCGCTCCAGACAATCTTGGCTGTTTGTTCCGAGTCGAGCCCGCATTATCGGGAGTTGAAGGAAGTCAGAGATGAGTTTAAAAGCGGAGCGCCTCTGGGCCTGGATTCATGTATTGGGATCCTGCGAGCCGCAGCAGATGACCTGCGATCAGGCATGTTATCCGACATCCGCGAACTGGTGGCGGCCGAGGTGTTCGATGACCTCCTCGAAATGGCGGCGTATTTGTCGGGTGAAGGCTATCACCTCCCGGCCTGTGCAGTCGCCGGAGCAGTTCTTGAGGACACGTTACGGACGCTTTGCAGGAAGCACCTCGTATCGTGGGTGGGCGATAGTTCTATCAGCAAACTCAATACAGAGTTGTACAAGGCCAACATCTTCGACAAAGCCCAGTTCGGACAAATCGAAGCCTGGGGGAAGTTGCGGAACAAGGTAGATCACGGGGACTTCAGGAGCGCCGTCGAAATTGATTCTAACGACACTCGGCGTATGATCGTCGGGATACGAGACTTGGTCCTTAAATACTTGGGATGATGTTTAATCAGGGCCACTGCCCACGCGGGGCAGATACCGGCTGCCCCAAGACTTTCGTTCAAGCGCCGTTATGGCGAGATTGATTTCTCGCAACATTAACACGCTGGCATAGCATATCTCTGCTTCACCACACCGCTGATTAGTGATAAAATCCATGCATAATATGCGAATCCTCGGCGCGCTGCTTGTCACAGTCGCTCTCGGCCGCGCAAGCGAACCCTCCCTGGTCATCAGCCAGGTCTATATCAACGACTGGTACGGCGCTCAATATTATCAGTCCCACTACGCTGAGTTGTTCAACCGCGGCACCAAGGACGTTACAGGTTGAACCAAGTTTCCCCGCGCAACCCATAGGCTGCCATCTCCTAGGGGAGCTTCATCGAATTGGTAGTTTCCCCAAGGGGCAAATGGACGAATTCGGTATCGTTGGCCGTCATGTTCGAGGATCCATTGTTGGTGGGCGTGAGAGCTGTCGAGCAGGTCGACTTTGCGAAGTGCGTTTGCGTATTTTCGCTGCTGAGCGCCGAGCACGTGGCCCCATTGCGCGAAGAACTCTTTTTCGTACGTGCGGAAGACATCGGTTACTTCGAGCCGATGTTCTCTCATCGTTCTGGTGGAATGGCGCTCGCAGAGCGGCCTAGATCGAGTGAGCCCAGCGTTTCCAACGGACTTCTGGTGGAACGAAGGGCGCTGTCGGACAGATGCAGATAGCGCGCCGTGGTTTTGAGGTGCGCGTGACCCAGCAGGGCTTGAATCACCAGCAGGTTCACTCCCTCGTCCAGCAGATGCGTCGCAAAGGCGTGACGCAGCGAATGGGGATGAATCGGCTTGGTAATGCCGGCCTCCCGCGCCGCCTTCTGGCAAGCTCGGAAAACGCTATTGGTTCTGATCGGGCGATCCGGCGCTTTTCCTGGAAAAAGCCACTCGGTGGGACGCTTCCAGCGCCAGTACGCTGCGAGCAGGTCGCGTAAAGGCTCGGCCAGCATCACTTGTCTGTCCTTATGCCCTTTGCCGCCGCGAACCCAGATCACGTGGCGCTCTCGATCGAGGTCGGAGACCTTCAGATTGGCTACTTCCGATACGCGGAGCCCGGCTCCGTACATGGTGGCCAG
>CATPCN010000182.1 GCA_955652855.1 uncultured Chthoniobacterales bacterium
AGATTGTCGGGCACGAGAGCGCGGCTGTCACGAGGCAGTACACGCACTTGGCGACAGACGACCTGCGCAGCGCCATGCAGCGGCTGCCGGACGTGACACGTTGACCTCTAGCACCCCCTTCAGGAAAAAACCGTCCTCGGAAAGGATGTGGGCCTATTACGGCTGCGGCGTCTGGCAGTTGACTTTTTGTGAGCGCTTGCGTACGCTCCCGCTACGGGGCGGAGGGAAGGGGACTGTCCGATGACTAAGGAAGAAACAATCAGCCACGCAGCGGCGATCTTGGGGACGACTAGGAGGCAAGGCTACCGGCATCGCACGCACGCGGCGCTCGCACGATAAATCCAACGCGATGGCAACAAAGACTCTCGTGCTATCACGCTACAACGGCAGCGCATCGCGCGCGCGCGCAAAGAGACTCGCACGCTAGCAGAGCGTATTCCTGAAAGAGCTGCGCAAGAGTCCCAACGTCAGCGCGGCATGTCGAAAGGCTGGGATCGCCAGTTCAACGGCTTACCGTGTTCGAGAGCGCGAGGGTGACGATAGCGCCTTTGTGCAGAGATGGGACGAGGCGTTAAACGCCAGTGTTGATAGGTGCGAGGAAAAGGCTTTCGACATGGCGTGGAAAGGCGACAGCCAGTTGCTGCAGTTCATTCTGAAGGCGCACCGGCCTGAACGCTATCGCGAGACCAGCCGCATGGAGCTGGACGCTCGCGTCGGCGGCGTGATATTTCTGCCGGAAAAGAAACCGGGCAACGAATGAAAGCCGCAAGGAAAAGCGCGTGGTCGAAGCGTTCGTTCGAATCCCGTGCCACGCATTTCCCTCGCAGAAGCTAGTCCGAAGTCCCGGAAGCATGACAGCAAGGCATAACAAACGAGCGGAAACCGGCCAATGAAACCCATGAGCGTAGTTAAAGAGCGACCGGTTATCTGGCAGCCGCTTCCCGGTCCGCAGACGGAGTTCTTGGCGGAGACAGCGCGCGAGTGCTTACTGGGCGGATCGGTCGGTGGAGGCAAGACGGACAGCGTCATCATGAGCGCCGTCAGTCAGACGGGGAACAAGAACCATCAGGCGCTCATCTTGCGTAAGACCTTCCCGCAACTTCGCGACGTTATCGCGCGGTCGCACGAGCTTTTTCTTCCCTTGGGCGCAACGTTCAACAAACAGGAAAGCGTTTTCACGTTTCCCTCTGGCGCTCGCGTTGAGCTGGGGTTTCTGGACGCGCCGGAAGACATGTACCGCTACATGGGGCGCGCCTTCTCGTGCATATGCTGGGAAGAGCTGACGAGCTGGAGCGGCGACTCGACAGACAACGAAGGCGCGCCAGTGAGTGGCGCTTACATCTACATGATGAGCAGACTTCGCTCTGTTGACCCAACGTTGAGATTGGAAATCAGGGCGAGTTGCACGCCCGGCGGAGTTGGTGCGAGTTGGGTGAAAAGCCGGTGGAACATACCCGATTCCGGCGAGTCATCGGAGGTGATCGACAAGGCTACCGGTTACAGGCGGGTGTTCATTCGCGCGACCATTGCTGACAATCCCCACCTCGCAAACACTCCGTATGCGCGGAGCCTCGAATCGCTGGCTGCTGCTCAGCACCGAGCGCTCGTCGAAGGTCGATGGGACTCGTACGAGGGACAGGTTTTCAACGAGTGGAACTACAATCGCCACACCTGCCGCGAATTTGAATTGCCGGAAAGCTGGGACGCGTGGCTCGGCGCCGACGATGGCTACAGCGCACCCGCGTGCGTGTTGCTTTTCGCTTACGACAAAGTGCGCGACCGGATTTTCATTTGCGACGAAATTTACGCGCGCGGACTCGGTCCAGTGGAGCTGGCGCGCGAGGTGCGCTCGATGTGTAAACGCCACGGGCGCGAAGAGCTCGACGGCGTGATCGATTCAAGCGCATTCGCCGAAGTCGGCTTGGGGACCGAAGGAGGCAAAGGTTCGCGCGGCGACATCCTCAACGCTCACGGATGCGACTTCAGGCCGAGTCCAAAAGGGGCTGGCTCGCGCGTGCAAGGTGTGAGCGCCGTCCACGCGCGGCTCAAGTTGAAACCGGACGGTTACGGCGGGCTGATCATCACTCGCAACTGCCGCAATTTGATTCGCACGCTGCCCGCGATGACCTACGACAAAACCAATCCCGAAGACATCGACCCGGCTTGCGAGGAGCACGCGGTCAAAGCGCTGATGTATGGATTAACGCGCCGCAAGATTTCGTGCCAGCTATACAAAGTAAAAGGAATTTAGAAAGTTTCATCATGGACGACCAAACCAAAAAGCACAGCGCCTCGTTTGCGCCGCCGGTTTTCAAGAGCAAGAGCCGGGTCGCGCGCGCGCGAATGTTGGCCGAGGCATCGGGCCTCAAGTTCGACTGGGTTTTTGACGAGGAGAAGCAAGAATTCGTTCTGTCGGATCCAGAGGTGAAACGGCTATGGAAGCACCTTCGTGAGCGCGTCCATGACTGCGATTACGTCCGGTGCTTTAGGGCGGCGTGATCGCTCTCTC
>CATPCN010000183.1 GCA_955652855.1 uncultured Chthoniobacterales bacterium
AACGCTGCAGCGCCGGTTGCGTCTGGGCTATGGCCGCGCGGCGCGCATTCTCGACATGATGCAGCATGAAGGCATCATTGGTCCGCCGGACGGAAGCAAGCCGCGTGAAGTATTGAAGCGGCCGGACTGGTTGGAAGAAGTCGAGAGCCAATTGCGGTAGCACCTGAGGGAAACCGCCTAGTCATCCAAGATAGGCGCCCAGAATGGATGCATCTCGAACCGCCGGTCCCGATGAGTTTTGCTAAGGGGCGCTTCTCTCGCAAAACGAGCCTCTGGCTAGTGTGCTGCCCACTGAACAGCCCTTGTGAAGTCGAAAGGAAGCCATCGCCAGTACAAGCACCTGAATAAGCCAGGACGCGTAACGATCCCAGGGCATCCGGGTGACGATCTTCATCCCGCACCCTGAAGAGTATTCGGACCCAGGCCGGATTGAGAGAAAACTCGTGAAGAAATTCGCTGTTGTCATCGAGCGGAGCCCGGACAATCTTTCCGCGTATGTTCCCGATCTGCCGGGATGCGTCACTACCGGTAAGACAGTCGAAGAGATTGAGCACAACATCCGCGAGGCGATCGAACTTCATCTCGAAGGAATGGTGGAAGACGGGGAGCCAATTCCCGAGCCCTCGACTGCTGTCTCCTATGTGGAACTACAGGTTGCCTGATTTGCCGCCGAGCTCGTCTGGAAGGTCTACGCTGGATCGCCTCTCCGTAGCGCTGCCCGGCCCTGCTAATACATCAATCAAGCGCCGAATGGGGTGGCTCCTAAGTAGGATTCGAACCTGAACCGAAAAGGCTTAGAGTTTGTCGCGTACGGAAGTGCAATTATCAATATGTAGGAGTCTTGGCTCCCCATCTTGGATGCCATTAGAACTCGAACCCACAGAACCCATTTACCGCGTAGAACATCCCGCCAAAAACCAACTACCCATCCATGGCAGGCACCCAACCCAGGACAAGACTAGAACTCGCCGCCTGGGATGATGCAGGATTCTGCCGCAGAGGTTTAATGATGCGCGAACGGTTCAGCAAGCTATCAGCGGCGCTGTGAACATTACGGTAAAGGTGACACGGATAAGCCAAGAGGAATTTGAGACGAGTCACGCCTGATAATTAATCGTTAATAATCAATCGATACGTAATTATCAACGTCATTAAACACAATTAAGGCTTGCAAAGGCCCCCCCGTCTGGGTATTATCGAGCGGTGAGTTTCCCAGTGCGATCTCGCGGCATTCGAGCCGGACATCGATTCTCGCGCTGGTGAGACCCTTCAGAAAAAAATTGAACAAGGAGACTAGCATGAAACTTTCCCGATGGGCAGTCGCGGGCGTGCTACTGGCGCTTGCGGCGCCGGTTTTTGGCCAGTTCTGGCCACAGTGGATGGTCAACGCGCAACACACCGGCACGCCCGGCGTGGCCGGACAAAACCTCAACCGTATCCTTGCCAGCGTGGTTTACGACACCACGATTGGGGATGAGCTCAACGCTGCCGGCGGCACTCTGCTGGTCCATTATCAGGTTCCGCTGATCGACGGCAATAACGTCTATATGGAGTTCAAGACCGGCACTTTGGATCCAAATACTGGAGATTTCGCCACCCTGAACTGGGGCGAAACCAGGTTCCATTGGCAGAACGGCCAGTTGGTGCAGATTTGGTCGTACCAGAGTGACTGGAAGGCGCCTGGCAACCTCGGGGATTTCTGGGAGCCGGTATTTCACGCCACCTTGGCGAACGACGCAATCTATTTGCCCGGCGCCAGCGGCAGCATCATCAAGCTGAACAAAACAAACGGAACTTTCATCCAGCGTATCAGCCCGTTCGGAAGCGACCCGGATACCTACGAAGTCGGCCCTATCACCGTCGACGGCAACGGTAACCTGTTCTACAACGCAGTTCAGGAAGTCGGCATTTCGGCGGACCACGAGTTCTTCAACAAAGATGTGACGGATTCCTGGCTGGTGAAGGTGACATCCAGCGGCGCGTTCTCCACGGCCAGTTATAAGACCCTCCTGGCCGGGATTGCACCGCCGGCCACGGGCGCGGCGTGCCTGGGAACATTCGCGACCTCGCAATTGCCCTGGCCTCCCAGCCCGGGCGCCGTTCCCCCCAGCGTCACCTGTGGCACAACGCGCGTGGCGTTGAACATCGCTCCAGCGCTCGCCAAGGATGGCACCATCTACAGCGTGGCGCGCGCCCATCTGAACAGCCGCTATCCGTTCCTGGTGGCGATCAATCCCAACCTAACGCTGAAGTGGGCTTCCTCACTGCGCGATCGCTTTAACGATGGGTGCGGCGTGCCGGTGTCCTCCGGAGGCGTCTTCCCACCGAACGGAGCTCCGGGCGGCTGCCGCTCGGGGGCCAATCTGGGTGTCGATCCGGCCACTAACCAGACGCCCGGAGGCCGCGTGCTGGACGACTCCTCGTCCTCGCCATCGGTCGCTTCCGACGGCAGCATTTTCTATGGCGCGTACAGCCGCTACAACTACGCCCAGGGCCACATGATGAAGTGGGATAAGAACGGCAATTTCAAGAAGGCCTACCTGTTCGGCTGGGACGAGACTCCGGCCATTGTCCATCTTGACGACAATAACTGCCAGGGTGGCGACGATACCTGCTATTCGCTGGTGATCAAAGATAATCATTACGGCGGGGTTGGCTCGTATTGCAACGATGAAACCTTCTGCCCGGTGGAGCGCACTGCCACGAACCCGGCATCGCCGACGGCGTTGTACATCACGCAGCTTGACAACAATTTGAATGTGCAGTGGCGGTTCAAGAGCACCAACCACGATAGTTGCACCCGCCAGCCGGATGGATCGGTCACCTGCGTCGCGAACACAAATCCGGAAGGCTTCGAGTGGTGCGTCAACGGCCATTCCGTGGATAGCAACGGCGTGGTTTACGCTAACAGCGAGGACGGCAACCTGTACGCCATTAACCAGGGCGGCACTTTGAAGCAGAGGATCTTCCAACAACTGGCGCTGGGAGCGGCTTACACGCCGACATCCATGGGCAGCGACGGCAAGATCTACAGCCAGAACAAGGGCATTCTGTTTGTTGTGGGGCATTAGCGGCTTCGCGGGGCGTCGCAAAGGCGCCGGTTTGAGAGACGGGAAGACAACAACGGGAAGTGGAAACCTGCTTTTGGTTTCCACTTTTCCACGCTTGGCAGGGGCCGTGGGAATGTGAAATCGCGCCTAGAACCCTGCGGTTAACAGCCGAGCAGGTTAAAGATTGGCTCCTCAGGTAGGACTCGAACCTACAACCTCGGTTAACGGTGCGCCGAATGCGCTGCCAGTGAGCTATTCAGCAGCGCTTCAGTATCGCACGATCAGAGCCTGCAAAAAGGGCTCACATTCGACGAAACCTGTCGGCTGACAGTAGTCTCAACGGACTACAGCCGCGCTAAGGCAATTAAGGCCGGAACCTTAGGACAACACTCCATATCCACCGCTGTCGATTCAGCCGTTTGTAGGTCTTGA
>CATPCN010000184.1 GCA_955652855.1 uncultured Chthoniobacterales bacterium
GCCCTGGGATTTGGACCAGAATCCGGTCGTTGCCCACCGGACTGATCACGGGTTCGCCGCCGCCGAAATAATCGACGCGCTTGCGAATGACTTCGACCGCCTGGTCGAGCATCGCTTTGGTGACATCTTTGTCGCCTTTCATCAGGCGAATGAGAAACGAAGTGCCACCTTGAATATCGAGGCCGAGCTGAATCCTTTTTTCCGGCGGATAAATCGTTGCGATGCTAAACACAACGAGCAACACCATGAGCGTCGTGGCGAGCAGGCGTTTTCGCAGTCCGTAATCGGTCGCAAAATACCAGCCTAACAAAACGAGCAGGGACAGCCCGATGAAAAATGTGAGCCCGGGACTCATGAAATCGCGCTAACCCTCGCTGCCTTTCACCACACTAGTGATGGCCGATTTTTCCATCTCGATCTTAACGTTGTCGGCCACCTTCACGATCACCGTCGTTTCCTTCACGTTCGAAATCAGGCCGTGAATACCCGCGGAAGTTACGACGCGATCGCCCGTCTTCAGCGCAGAAACCAGGCGCTGCTGTTCCTTCTGCCGTCGCATCTGCGGCCGGAACAGAACGAAGTACATGATGATGAAAATGAAAATGAACGGAACGAACGTCGCGATGCTGCCGGCACCGCCGGGCGCACTGGTCTGAGCTTGAGCGAAAAAAGAGAGCATTTGAAAAATTTAGCGAGCGGAGTTTAAACGCGAAAGCGTTTGCTGCAATTCTTTAATCGCCCGTCACCGCTTCAATGGATCGCACACGATATTCCGCGACGAAACCTTTTCGAAATTCATCGAATGTCCCATTCTCAATGGTCGCGCGCGCTCGTGTCATAAGATCGACATAAAAATGCAGGTTGTGCAGCGTGATGAGACGCAGCCCAAGAATTTCTCCCGCTTTAATAAGATGGCGGATGTAGCCGCGAGCGAATTCGGAACACGCAGGACATTTGCAGCCTTCTTCGATCGGGTTCTTGTTGAGCGCGAACTCGGCATTTTTTAAATTCAACGTTCCCGTCGATGTAAACGCGGTGCCGTTGCGCGCGAGTCGCGTGGGCAACACGCAATCGAACATGTCGATGCCGCGCGCGATCATCTCGAGCAATTGCGGAGGCGTACCGAGTCCCATGACGTAACGCGGTTTGTCCTTTGGCAAAAACGGCTCGCTCGATTCCACCGCGCGCATCATTTCTACTTCCGATTCGCCCACGCGCACGCCGCCGATCGCGTAGCCGTCAAAATCAAGATCGACAATCGCTTGTGCGCTCGCTTTGCGCAGATCATCAAACGTCGCGCCTTGGATAATTCCGAAAACAAGCTGCTTTCTTTCCGGTTTCCGGTTTCCGGTTTCCGAAATCTGTTTGCATCGCTTCGCCCAGCGTGTCGTCATTTCCAAACTGCGCGCCGCGTATTCGCGTTCGCACGGCCACGGCGGACATTCATCGAGCACCATGGCAATATCGCTGCCGAGCGTTGCTTGAATCTCCATCGCGATCTCGGGCGAAATGAACGCCGACGTTCCATCGACATGATTTTGAAAACGCACGCCTTCTTCCGTGATCTTGCGCAACTTCGCCAGCGAGAAAATCTGGTAACCACCGCTGTCGGTCAGAATCGGTCCATCCCAATTCATGAAGCGATGCAATCCGCCAAAATGTTTGATCACATCCAAACCCGGCCTAACGAACAAGTGATACGTGTTCCCGAGAATGATTGGCGCGTGGAGCTCGCGCAGTTCACGCGGGCTCACTGCTTTCACGCTGCCTTGTGTTCCCACCGGCATGAATGCCGGCGTGTCGATGACGCCGCGCGCAGTCGTTAGGCGACCGCGGCGCGCTTTTGTATGTCGATCTTGTGCGAGGAGCTCAAACATTTTCGGCGTTGAAGTTACAGATTCCTCGACTTCGCTCAGAATGACAACGAAGGAGGACGAAACGCGCAAAATATTCTTTGCAGCATTCGGTTTTCCCTCTATGTTTCGCACTCACCGCACAGGCGCGTGATAGTTTGTTACGTGGCCTGAGCGGGTTTTTTGTCGCCCGAATTACGACATCGGGCGGCGCTTTGTTTAGAGAAAATGCCAACGATCAATCAACTTATTCGCAAAGGACGCAGCAAGGTGTCGGTGAAATCGAAATCACCGGCCCTGACCAATTGTCCGCAGCGCCGCGGTGTGTGCGTGCAAGTAATGACGCGCACGCCGAAGAAGCCGAACTCTGCGCTGCGCAAAGTGGCGAAAGTGCGGTTGACGAACGGCCAGGAAGTGATTGCCTACATTCCGGGCGAAGGGCACAACCTGCAGGAGCATTCGATCGTGCTCGTGCGCGGCGGACGGGTGAAAGATTTGCCGGGCGTGCGCTATCACAATGTGCGCGGCACGCTCGACTCATTAGGTGTGGATGGACGACGTCGCAGCCGATCGAAATACGGCGCGAAGCGACCGAAGGCAGGAGCCGGGGGTGGGGGAGCAGCCGGGAAAAAAGGCGCACCGGCGAAGGAAGAGCCCGCGAAGAAAGAGTAAAATTTAAAACATAAAAACGACGATCCAAGATGTCTCGACGGCGGAAAGTTTACAAAAAAGAGGTGCGTGTCGATTCCCGTTATGGGAGTCAGGCAGTTGCGCGTCTCATTTCCACCGTGATGAAGCGCGGCAAGAAATCGCTCGCGGAACGGATTGTTTACACCGCGATTGATAAATCGCGCGAAGGATCGGATTCAGTCGATCCGCTCGAAGTTGTTAACAAGGCGCTCGAAAATGTACGGCCGCGCCTTGAAGTAAAGTCGCGCCGCGTCGGTGGTGCGACCTACCAAGTGCCGATGGAAGTGACGCCCGCGCGTCAAGTTTCCCTCGCGATGCGCTGGATCGTTCAATACGCGGACAATCGTCGCGGAATGCCGATGGCCGCCGCACTCGCGCAAGAACTCAAAGATGCTGCGGCCGGTCAAGGCAACGCCATCAAGAAGCGCGACGACACTCATAAAATGGCGCAAGCGAACCGGGCGTTCGCGCATTTCAGGTGGTAACAATGAACACGTCGCGCGTATTTCAATCTCGAAACACCGTCATCCCGAGCCGCGCAGACGGCGAGGGACCTCACAACAGGTATTTGGTCACGCAAGCAACGCTCGCGTGCTCTATAGCCACGATAAGAGATTCTTCGACTTCGCTGCGCTTCGCTCAGAATGACAACCGCGCGAACCGCGCGTTTGCGCATTTCCGCTGGTAAAGATTATGCCTGCCACGCTCGAGAAGAAAAAATCCGCGTCGTCGAATCCGAATTCGCCGGATCGCAAATTCCCGCTCGAGCGGACGCGCAACATCGGCATCGCCGCGCACATCGACGCGGGCAAGACGACGATAACCGAGCGCGTTCTGTTTTACACGGGCATGATCCACAAGATGGGCGAGGTGCACGAAGGCACCACGGTGACCGACTGGATGGAACAGGAACGCGAGCGCGGGATCACGATTACTTCCGCCGCGACGACTTGCAGCTGGGCGCAACGCGAAGAAGAAGGCGTTTACAAAATTTTCGAAGGAATCAAACAGCGCATCAACATCATCGATACTCCGGGTCACGTAGATTTCACCGCGGAAGTGGAGCGCTCATTGCGCGTGCTCGACGGCGCGATCGCCGTGTTCGACGCCGTCGCCGGTGTGCAGCCGCAATCGGAAACGGTTTGGCGTCAGGCGACGAAGTACAACGTGCCGCGCCTTGCGTTCATCAACAAAATGGACCGCGTCGGCGCCGATTTCAAGATGTCGGTTGACAGTATCCACAAAAAACTCGGCGCGAACGCGTGGCCGGTCTTGCTGCCGCTCGGCAAGGAAGATCAGCTCAAAGGTCAGCTCGACGTCATTAACAAGAAAGCGATCATTTATTCGGATAGCGATCAGCTTGGATCGACATACGAGGTGACAGATGTTCCTAAGGAATATGTCGATCTTGTCGACAAGACCTATAACGATCTGGTCGAACAAATTTGAGCCGGTTATCGGCGGTTCGGCGTTGAAGAATATAGGCGTGCAGTATCTGCTCGATGCCGTGGTCGATTATCTGCCGAGCCCTCTCGACATTCCGCCGGCCAAAGGCATGGAACCCGACACGCACGAGCCGATGGAAGCGTCGACGGATGACAACGGCACATTCTGCTCGCTCGCGTTCAAACTTTGGAGCGATCCATTTGTCGGAAAGCTCGTTTTCTTCCGTGTTTACTCGGGCACGCTGAGTAAAGGCGACAACGTTTACAATCCACGGACCAACAAGCGCGAACGGATTTCGCGTTTAATACAGATTCAAGCTGACAAGCGCGAAGACATCGAGACCTGCTATTCGGGCGACATCGCCGCGATCGTCGGCATTAAGAACATCACGACCGGCGACACGCTGTGCGATGAGGATCATCCGATTCTTCTCGAGCCGCCATCGTTCCCTGATCCAGTTATTTCAATGGCGATTGAGC